>JANXTQ010000216.1 GCA_025352305.1 Actinomycetes bacterium | reverse complement strand
TACCGGGACTTGATTTTGCCTACTACCGCTACGGCACTTTCAACGACTCGATTTGGCCCGCGATTGTGAGACGACCGTGGGTCAGTTCGCAGGTTCAGTTGGAAGGACTTCCCGCCAGCATCAATCTCATCCGGGCGCTGGACACTCCCTTGCAGGATGGAATTTCAGACCCCGCGTCACTGGCGCCCATTGCGCGACTGTTCGGCGCGAGCGATCTGCTCATGCAGATGAATACGCAGTACGAGCGCTACGGAACACCGACCCCGTGGTACCTCGATCAACTCATGAATCCCATTCCAACGGGGATGTCACTCGTGGCGAACTACGGACCGACCACTGATTTTCAAGCACTCGATGGTCCCTACATCAATGAGTCGCTCTTCAGCTTGCCGCGCGGGTACAACTTTCCTGCCTCACTGTCGATTTATCACGTCGACAACTCGCGCACCCTCGTACGCAGCGAATCGAGCAACTCTCCCCAAATTGTTGCCGGTGACGGCGAAGGTCTGGTCGCGATGGGCGCCATGGGCCTGCTCGATAATCAGAGCCCCATTCTTTATGACGCGGCGTCGTCCCGCTCTCAAATCTCCGCGGCCGCCAACGAACCGGGCGCGTGGCTGGTACTCACCGACTCCAATCAAAAGCGTCTCGATACGTACGGAACACTGCACAGCACCCTCGGCTACGTCCAGCAGCTTCACGAGACTCCCCTGGTGAGCAACGGTAGCGAGCAGTCTCTTCCGGTCTTTCCCCACGAAATGGCCCGGTCGCAAACGGTCGCGATCATGAAGGGACTCGCGGCCGTAAACGCCTCGGGCTACGGCAACGTCATTGCAAATAACGCCGAAGATCAGCCCGCGGGCGCCGTCGACGGAAATCTCCATACCTCGTGGGAGGTGTCGGCGTTCGACAACGCCATTGGTCAGTACTGGCAGGAGACCGCACTCGCACCTCACTGGATAACGGCAATCCATATTGTCCAGGTTCAGTCGGCTACTCAGAACCGGGCTATCACCAAGATCGGCGTCTCGATTAACGGTGGGTCGTCGATTGTTCGGGTGCTCCCGCACGTGTCAGTTACTGCGGCCGGCTACACCGTTTCGATACCGCGAACGTACGGGCGAACCGTACGAATCACGGTTCTCGACGACTCGGACCACGACCGAAACTTGGCGCTCGCCAGTGGCGTGGGCTTCGCTGAAGTTCATATCGACGGCTTCGGTCCCGCCACCCGCGGAATGCTGCTGCCCACAACTTTATTAAGCCGCGCGGGCGTCGCGGCACGAACCGATCACCTCAGCATCGTCACGAATCGGGTTCGAGTCTCGACCTTTCCGCCTCGACTCGACCCCGAGCTGAGTCTGCTGCGATTCTTCGATCTTCCCTTCGCCCGTCATTTCACCATCCACGGCTACGCGAACATCAACCCCGCGATTGGTGACGATCAGCTCAATTCGTTAATCGGTCGTCACGGTGGATCGGGAATTACGGTGCTGGGTGCCGAAAGTGCCTCTCGTCTCAGTGGAGACCTCAACTCCGCAGCGTGGAACGCGTTTGACAACAACCCGAAAACGTTGTGGCTCTCCAACTTTCACGCCGGTGCCGGCGAATATCTCAACGTAAAATTGAGTGCTCCCTTAACGGTGTCGACATTTTCAATATCGATTGTTAATGACGGTTACCACATGATTCCGCGAGTCCTGACGCTCAGCAATGGCACGGAGCATCGAACCTTTACGTTGCCAATTAGCGTCCGACGTCAAGGCGGTGCGCTCAATAGCACCGATAAGTTCTCCGTGACCGTGCCGGCAATTACGGGTACTCACTTCCGCTTCACCATCAACAAGTTTGATGTGGTGACGGTGGTTGATCGAGTAAATGGCGGAGTCAACTTTCCCTCGTTCGCGGTGTCGGATATTTCGTTGCCCGGACTCAGCGCCGGAGTTACTCCCTCGACGCTCGATTCGGGTTGCCGCCGCGGACTGTTGGCCGTCGATGGCCGGCTGGTATCAATCCACATCGCTGGCTCCATGAGCGACGCTCTGAGCCAGCGACGACTTCCGTTTTCGGTCTGTTCATCCACCACAATTGGCACCACGCTCAATGTGGGAGAGCACATGATCTCTTCGACCGCGGGTTACCTCAGTGGCTACAACATCAACAACGTGGTCCTGGATTCGCCCGGCGTCAATGTTGGAGCACCGGCGACCTCGACCCCGCTCGTCGCCGCTTGGAGCGGACGAAGTGTCGTTCGCTCCCACGTGAGCGCCGCCGACTCCGGCCGGTGGGTTGTGCTCGGTCAGTCCTTCGCCGCTGGCTGGCACGCGAACCTCAACGGCCACGACCTCGGCGCGCCGACGATTATTGACGGTGCCGCGATGGGCTGGAAGTTGCCGCAACGAATTAACGGCACCGAGGCCATCTCGTTTGTCTGGGCGCCGCAGCGCATCATCTTTTACGCCCTACTGATCTCCCTCGCCGGATTTCTGCTCGTTCTGTTCATGGCCCTCACCAATCGCCCCCGACGACGCCGTGCGTCACTCGAGACAGCTCACGACGCGTACGACGACGCGCTCAGCCCGCAGTGGGCGCCGTTCAACACGGTCATGGTGTCGCCCGCTTCGCTGCTGTACGTCGTGGCGGTCGTGGTTTCGCTGTGCGTCTCGCTATACGCCGTACCCTTCTGCTTGCTCGCCGTAGCGCTCTGGCAGCGACGTCGAGTCTTCGGAGTTTTCTACGCTGCGCTGAGTGCACTACTAGCGCTCAGTGGCGCGGTCATCACCGTTGTTGCGACTCGCCTTCACTTCACGACGGATATTTCGTGGCCCACTCATATTGACTTTGCCAACGGCTTTGTGTGGGCGGGACTGGCGCTATGGGTGATTGTCGTGGTGGGAACTACCGCACCTCGTTCACGGATACGAGCGGAACTAACAGAGCCGCTCATCAGCGCGCCGGCGCCGGCGGTTGAGCCACCACGTGAGCCGCCGACGAGAGTTCGGCGCAAGCGAGGGCTGTGGTTCCGGCGAAACCGCGTGCAGACCGTCGACGTTGTGGCCGCGTCGCCCCTAACTGTTCCGGTCGCGCCAGCCGTCGCCAGTTGGTCGGCGCCGGTGTTTTTGGCGCCCGTCGCACCCGCGCCCGTCGCTGCACCGCCGCGCGACAACACTCCTCAGACGCCGGCATTCGTCGAACCACCGTTGTCGTCGACTGAAGTATCGGACCCTGTGGCGCCGTTAGATCCCCCCGAAACACTCTCGAGCACTCCACGTCGTCGTCGGGGACTAAATGTTCCTGATGTTGCGAGCACGCCAGCAGTAACGACACCCGAAGAGATCGAAGCGTTCCCGACGACCGGTCTTCGTCGAACCATGTTCCTGTTGCGAGGAACTCTGAGGGCCCGAAAAGATCCCGAACAGTGGAACTCAATTTTGACGCA
>JANXTQ010000234.1 GCA_025352305.1 Actinomycetes bacterium | reverse complement strand
CTCGAAGTTGCCTCCGCTGCAGCACAACGTGTCGCGGCCGGAGAACTTGACACGCGCATCCCCGAAGATCCGAAAAACTCCGAAGTTGCGACGCTGGCCACGTCGTTTAACACCATGATCGAGCAGTTGGTCCTGCGCCTGCAGCGCGACGCACGATTTGCGGGCGACGTAAGTCACGAACTGCGCAGCCCGCTTACGACTTTGTCCAACGCCGTTGAGGTCATGCGTCATTCGCGCGATGAATTAACGGTCGAAGCCCGTTCGGCGTTTGACTTACTGGCGAGTGATGTCGGCACATTTTTGGTCTTGGTCGAAGACCTGCTCGAAATTGCTCGCAGCGACGCCGGACTGTCGGCGATGAATCTAGAACCCGTTGCGCTCGATGAACTCGTTCGCCAGTGCGTGCGCTCCGCCGTCCAGCGCCACGAGTTGCGTGACGTACCCGTGCAGATAGGTGATGGCGTCAGCGGGGTACTCGTCAACGTCGATCGACGACGTTTTGAGCGCGTCATGACCAATCTTCTCGACAACGCTCAGCGTTACGGAGGCGGTGCCACCGCCATTCGACTCTCGACACGCGAGGACCGGCTCGTGGTGGACGTCGACGATGCCGGAGCGGGAATTGACGCGCATGACCGAGAACGAATATTTGACCGGTTCTATCGGGGAACATTGGCCAACGACCGCGGAATGGCGCGAGGATCGGGGCTCGGACTCGCGCTCGTGGCGGACCACGTGGCACACTTCGCCGGCACGGTGAGCGTGCTCACGAGTCCCGACGGCGGGGCGCGCTTTGAGATCTTGTTACCCCGGGTTGAAGAGGAACCGTCATGAAGTTAGCCAACCGCGCTTTCACTCGTCACATAAAAACGGGCGCACTGGTGGTCCTCGCCGCCGTGTCACTGTCGGCGTGCACATTTGTTCCCACCGATGGTCAGCCGCAACCCGTGAACCCTAAGAACGTGCCGTTCAATCTGCTCGGCCCGCACCAGGGGCCAAACCAGCGTTAGCTAGTTGGCACTCATCACGACCGGACGATAGGTCGTCGCCACGCTCCAGAGGTGTTCTAAGTCGTAGTAGTCACGCGTCTCTTCATTAAAGACGTGAACAATGATGAATCCGTAGTCGAGCGCAATCCACTCTCCCGTGTCGAATCCTTCGACGCGTAGAGGCTTAACGGCACTACGTAGGGCGACGACCCGTTCAATCTCTTCGCCAATCGTACGTACGTGGCGGTCGTTTCGTCCGGACGTCACAATGAGAACGTCGAATGCGTCCATGAATTCAGCAACGTCCAACACCACGGGGTCGAGAGCAAGTTTTTCAGCTGCACCATCGAGGACAGCGGCGATCAGGGTGGTGGTCTCGTCGTCGAAGGACCTCGTTGGTCCGTCGCCGCAACGTTCAATCTCGCTCAGCGCACTACTCCTACGGCTATGACCGCGATGATGAAAGGAGTTGCGAGGGCGAGTGAACCAATAAAGAGCCACTGGTGCCGAGAGCGTCGAACATCTTGGCGTCGCTTGGGCGCCGCCTCAACAATCGTCAGGCGTACCCCCTGCGATTCGCTCAGGTCGAAGGATCGAACTGCCATCTTCTTGCAGCCTACCGCTGGCTTGCTCGCCAAAGTGCTATCACCCCAGGGGGTAAAAGCGCAGAAATATCCCGTCCGGCGCGGTCCTCATCGCGCAGGGCAGTACTGGACAGATCAACCGGTTCCATGTCGAAAACGTGAGCACGCCACGGCGCGCTCACCTCGGGCGGTGAGCCCCGGCGAGGAAAAATTCCCACCGTCACGAGCTCTGCCAACTGGTCAGCTTCGTGCCACGTCGACAGTGACTCCGCGGTGTCGGCGCCAATGAGCAGCTCCACCTGGCACGTCGAACTCGCGAGTTCGCGCACCGTGTCAATTGTGTAGGTCGCACCGTGACGTCTAATTTCCATGTCGCTCACCGTGACGCCGTCGAGCGAGTCAAATGCGACGTGGGCCATCTGCATACGCAACTCACTCGGGCTCACTGCACGTTGGGCCGTCTTGAAATACGGTTCACGCGCCACCGTCACCAGTAGTGAATCGAAGCGTCCGCTCGCCCACGCGGCGCTCAGTGCGGCGACGTGGCCGAGATGCGGCGGGTCGAAGGTGCCGCCAAAGAGCCCGAGGCGCTTCTCGATCACCGCTACAGCGTAGGGGGCTGAATTCTGTGCGGTCGACGAAACCTTTACGCTGGGTAGATGAGCGTGGCCACTGAAGCGTGGAGTCCGAACTCCTGGGAGCAACATCCCGTTGCGCAAAATCCCAACTGGCCCGACCTCGACGCCCTCGTTGCCGCTCAACAGGCACTGGGTGCGCAACCACCCTTGGTCTTTGCTGGTGAGGCTCGTCGACTCACTGATCAGTTGGGCGACGTCGCTGAGGGGCGAGCGTTCCTGCTGCAGGCCGGAGACTGCGCCGAGTCCTTTGACGGCGGATCCGCCGACTCGATTCGCGACAAGTTGAAGGTCATCTTGCAGATGGCCGTGGCGCTGACCTACGCCTCGGGAGTTCCCGTATTGAAAGTCGGACGAATTGCCGGTCAGTTTGCCAAGCCGCGCAGTGAACAGACCGAAACGCGCAACGGCGTCACTCTCGAATCGTTTCGCGGCCACATCGTCAACGACGAACCCTTTACCGAAAGTGATCGACGCCCCAATCCCGATCGCCTCTTAACGGCGTATCACCAAAGCGTGGCGACGCTCAATCTGCTTCGCGCATTTACTAAGGGTGGATTCGCGGACCTTTCTCGAGTGCACGCCTGGAACCAAGAGTTCGTCGCACACAGCGCCGAAGGCGTTCGCTACTCACAGATTGCCGATGAGATCGAACGCGCGTTGCGCTTTATGCGCGCCTGCGGAATCGACCTCGCTCGCGAGGGATCTCTGCACAGCGTGGATTTCTACACCAGCCACGAAGCACTCGTACTGCCCTACGAGCAAGCACTCACTCGCCAGGATTCGCTCAGTGGCGACTGGTACGACTGCTCGGCGCACATGTTGTGGATCGGCGACCGCACTCGTCAGTTGGACGGTGCGCACGTTGAGTTCCTGCGCGGAGTCGGCAATCCCATTGGACTAAAGGTCGGCCCGAGCATGACGCCGAGCGAACTGCTGGCGCTGTGCGAACGACTCAATCCCAACAACGTCGCGGGACGTCTGACGTTGATCAGTCGTTTAGGCCGCAGCACCATTGGCCAACAGTTACCCGCACTGATTGAATCGGTGCGCGACGCCGGGCACCGGGTGCTGTGGGCGTGTGATCCCATGCACGGCAATACCTTTACCGCCAGCGGGGGTCAAAAGACTCGGCGCTTCGACGACATTCTCGACGAAGTGCGCCAGTTCTTCAGCATCCACCGTGAACTCGGATCCTGGCCCGGTGGACTGCACGTGGAACTAACGGGTGACAACGTCACCGAGTGCCTCGGTGGTGCGAGCGATCTCTCCGAAAGCGACCTAGAGCTGAACTACACGTCGATGTGTGATCCGCGACTCAACGCCTCACAAAGTTTGGATCTGGCGTTTCGCGTATCAGAGTTCCTGCAGAGCTAAGAGCGCGCCAGCGGGGCCACGTCGTTGTATCGCAGTAAGTGCCACGAATCATCGCGGAACTCCACTTCAGTCATCGAACAGTTCTGCGTTCGTAGCCGCAGGCGCGCTTCGCTCGAACGGCCGAAGACCAACTTCAGCGCCTGTTCAATGACCCCACCGTGACAGACCACGACGACCAACTGGGACTCGTGACGAACAACCAACTTCGTCAGTGCCGCGACGCAACGTTCATAAAAGCCGGTCCAGCTCTCGCCCTCGGGAGCGAGCGGACTACCGGGATCGTCGTCCCAGTTGGGAGCTCCAAACGTGTCGACCAACTCTTTCCAGGTCAAGGCGTCCGCCGCTCCCGGGTGCAGTTCGCATAGATCGCAGTCGGCAGTGGCGATGAGCGTGCTCGGCAGTGAACTCGAAATAATGGCGCCGGTCTCAATGGCGCGCGGCAACGTTGAGGTATAAAACGCGTTCGCGGCGTCGAGTTCGCCACTACTCGCCAGTCGATCACGTAGCGCCTCGGCTTGGCGAACCCCGAGTTCGGTGAGACCACCGCAGCCGAGCGGTCCGCCGACAATTCCATTCGCGTTACAGAACGCTTCGCCGTGGCGAATCAGTAACAAACGAGTGCCGCTCGGCACCGGTCCCCGGGTTCTGAATCCTTCGGGGGGCAGTACTCCGGCGTCGCTCACGCCAACGTCCCGACGAACGCTTCAAGTTGGCGAAGTGTTCGACATTCAATGACTCGGTCACAGTGCGGCTCGTACTGATTAATAATCGAGTCTCCGCTGTTCCAGTAGCTGGTCGGTTCCGGATTGAGCCAGTAGACCGCCTTAGCGCGGTAGCGCAGATCGGCCACTACTTCTGCGTGAGCTTGGTGATAGTTGTTGCGCGCATCGCCGAGGATCAGCACGGCGGTTCTTTTATTGACTTCATCAGCGAAGCGCTCGTGGAAACTCAGCAGCGCCCGACCGTAATCACTGTGTCCATCAAAGGCAATAACGTCCGCTTCGGCGTTAATGCGAGCAACGGCCTCGGCCGGATCGTCCACGCCGTCAAAGAGTCGCGTCACTTCGTCCAGACCGTCGACAAAAACAAAACTTCGTACCTTGGAGAACTGCGACGAGATGGCGTGCACCAACAACAGCGTGAATCGCGCAAAGCTCGCCACCGAGCCCGAGATGTCCGCGATCACAATGATCTCCGGCTTCGCTGGACGCGGTGGCTTAAAGCGCAGATCAATCGGCACGCCTCCGGTCGAGAGACTGCGGCGCACCGTGGCGCGCAGGTCGACCGGACCTTTTCGTTTGTGACGACGTTTGCGAGCGAGCCGAACTGCGAGTTTGCGACTGAG
>JANXTQ010000217.1 GCA_025352305.1 Actinomycetes bacterium | reverse complement strand
TCCGACGAATGTTGGCTGCGACGCCGCCGTGTCTCCACTGTTGACAAAGCGCGGATCCAGTGAACTCGCGAACGAACTAATGGCCAGCCGGGCACTTTCCCACGGCATTGAGTCGCTAGACCATTCGAGCCACGCGACTGTCTCTGCGTCCTCGGAAATAACCACATCGCCCATGAGGTTGCGCGTGCGGTAAATCTCGGCGAGGGTGCCACTCAGTTCGTAGTGCAGTAGCGCGCGGCCGATCTCAGGTCCATAGTCCACAAGTACAACGAAACCGTCGCGCCGGCGTCGCAAATACCCCGCGGCGAGCGCGGCGGGCAGTTCGACGTTGCGAAGGATCGCCCCGTGAGCATCAATGAGATCTACGCCCCCTCCGTCGGCGCGCAAAATAACTGCCCGGTTCGAATCAATGGGCGCCCAACACGGGGACCCGTATCCGTTGAGCGAACTGGCAACGCCGGTTGTCGAAATGACCTCTGCGACAACGTCGCCGTGACGCACCAACACACTTTGTCCCCCGGAGCCCAGGTTTTCCAGATAGCAGACCTGACCGTTCCACACAGTCAAATCGCTGCGCCGACGGCGTTGACTTATGACGTCGTCAATTTCTTGTGTCGTCACGCGCCAAGAGGAGTAGGGCACAACGCAGCTCACGCCTCAGGCTACGTCACGGCTTAAAGTTGGCCATGCGCGCATTCGTTGTGACGGCGTCACATGACGAGGTCCATTTCAACGTCGAACATCTCGCTGATCCCGAAGGTGAAATCGTCATCGAGGTTGACTCCAGCGCCCTCAATTTTAAAGACTCGATGGTCGCTCAACCCCAGTCACGGGTTCGTCGAACGGACCGTTTGGTCATGGGTGTTGAAGCGGCGGGTCGGGTCATTTCGAGCACCAGTGAACGCTTCTGCGTTGGTGAGCACGTCGTCGCGTTTGGAGGAACCATGGGCGTCGCCAGTGACGGCGGCTTCGCCGAACGCGTAGCGGTGAAGGCGCGTTACGTGAGTTCTCTGGATGAAAAACTATCCCCGCGTCACGCCATGATTTACGGCCTGGCCGGCTACAGCGCGATGGCGAGCATCTTGGCGCTTGAAGATCACGGACTCGTCGCGGATGCTGGAGACGTTCTCGTAACCGGCGCGACTGGCGGAGTGGGATCTTTGGCCGTGTTACTTCTCGCGCGTCGTGGGTACCGAGTCGTTGCCTCCAGCGGATCGTTGCAGCATCGAGAGTGGCTCCTGCAGCTGGGAGCAGCTGAAGTCGTTGGACGTGACGCCGTCTCGGATCGTTTCGAGCGAGTGCTCGGTAGCGAACTCTGGGCCGGTGCTGTTGACTGTGTCGGCGGCAAAAGCCTCTCGATGATCCTTCGCTCTCTGCGCTACGGCGCCGCTGTCGCGGCGAGTGGGCTCGTCGCGAGCGCGCAACTCGACACGTCTCTCTATCCGTTTATTACGCGCAACGTAGCGTTACTCGGCATCGACGCCGTCGAAAGTTCCATTGAGACTCGAGATCGAGTGTGGCGAGCCATAAGGGATCAAGCCAGCGACGCCGACGAACAGTTGGTCGAACGCGAGATTTCTCTCGACGAGATTGACCAGGGATTAGAAGCGCTGCGCGTCAGCGCGACCCGAGGGCGTTGGCTCGTGTCGCCCCGCCTGATTACGCCGGCGTGAGATAAAAGGGACTGTAGGTCACGGGCGCTGACGAACACGGCGCGAACAGACCATTTCCTCGGACCGTAACTGAAGAGCCGCTCGTATCGCCCGGTAGCGAAACGCTAAAGCGCGAGATCGTCGGACAGAAACTCTGACCGGTCCCGGGATGATCGGAAAAGGCGAGCACCATAGTCACGCTCGCCGCGTGACTAACGGTGATGGCACCAAAGTTGGTGGGCGAACCGAGTGCGCCGTTGAAATACGTCGCCGACTGATTGAAGGTGACGTTGATGACGGCTCCCGAGCTGTCTCGAAGTACGAGCGTTCCGTAGCCGTTCATCGTGCAGGGAGCTCCGTTGTTAACGAGCGCCAAGCTCGTGTAGATGGTTCCCGCGGCTCCCGATCCCGCGGCCACGGTTCCGTGAAAGTTTGACGAGCTGCACGTCGTGACGGCCAAGGTGCTGGTCGTTGTTGAGGTACTCGACGTCGTGCTTGACGTACTGGTCGTTGTTGTCGTGCTCGTCGTGGACTTCGCTACGAGGTAGCCGCCCACTCCCGTCGCCAGCAGAGCCAAAATCGCTATTGCAACTCGTAAACCACTTCTCACTGGCCGAAGTCCTCCGGATTGACTGAATCGAGAAATGCTCGCAGTTCATCAACGAGCGCACTCTCGTCGACCTCGTCGTCCGCGCTGACGTCGTCGAGTCGATCATCCATCACCAGGGCAATCTCGTCGTCAGCGTCACTGAGATCCATCTCCTTGGAGTATTCGGCCATGACGTCGTCTCCGACGAGAATCGGCGCACCGGCTCGAAGCGCCAAAGCAATTGCGTCACTCGGTCGAGCCGACACCACCACGTCGGTGCCCTTGGACACGAGGCGCAGAGCAGCAAAGTACGTGTTGTCGACCAAGGCGGTGACTTCTACGGCAAAGATCTGGGCTCCGAGGGCTTCAATCACGTTGCCGAGCAGATCGTGCGTCATGGGTCGAGGCGTTTCAACGCCCTGCAGTGCGTACGCAATGGCGGTGGCCTCTTGGGCCCCAATGAAAACGGCTAATACCCGTGGTCCGTTTACTTCTTCGAGTAGTAGCAGCGGCGTGGCAGAACCCACGTCCACTCTCACTGCGCGGATGACGACCTCGACCATGACTGGAGCCTAGACCTCGCGCAACAAAAAGGGGTTGCGACTCAGTGGCCGAAGTGCTGCTGGAGTGCGCGCGTCAAAAGTGCAGCGCGCAACGCCGCGATCTCGTCGTGCACGCGACGCACGTCGTCAATGACATTGACCCCGCGACGTTCGCCGTGCTGGCGTAGGGGGGCCGTGAGGTCACTCAGCAGGTCCACCTGGCGATCAACAATGCGCTTCAGCGGTTGCAGGTGCCGCGCGTCAACTCCGCGATCGGCGAGGGCGCAAAACCGTTTCGCAATAATCAGATCGCATTCGTCGTAGATCATTCGTCCGCCGACCTCGCGCGGACAGAGGTACCCGTACGTCGTGAGTTCGCGCAGCTGCGTTGCACTGAGACCACTCGCGCCGAGCATCTCGGATTCACTCAACCTCGTTGACGTGGCACCAAAGTTTCCGACCGTGACCTCGCTCGGAGTCGCGAGTGCCTCGTAGGCAACCGTCGCAGCAGTGGGTGACGGCGTCGAGGCACTCTCAGATACGGGCGCAACCGGCACGCGGATCGCAACAATGTTGCTCGCCGATTCATTCGCGGCGCGTCGAGGAACACTGACGGTCGACTCTTCGTCGAGCAGACCCTGCTCAATCAACCGTTGGCGCACAACGCGAAGCGGCACAAACTCTTCCTGCGCCAATCGAATTGCTTCGCGCAGGCACGCCACGTCGCGGTCGCTGTAGAGGCGATACCCCTTGCGCGACCGAGCGGGACGGACGAGACCTTTTTCTTCGTAGTAACGAATCTTCGAAAGTTCAATAGTCGAGAACTCTTCACGCAACATCGCGTGTACTTCACCAATCTTGAGTCGCGCGTTGTTCACGAGGTGGTGCCCCAAAATATGAGTTTGAATTTGCCGACTTGAACTTCGTCGCTGGATTGAAGCGCCGTTTCTTCGACGCGCTTTCCGTTCACGTAGGTGCCATTGAGTGAGTTGAGATCGCGCACCGTAAAACGTCCACTCGCGGTGCGGGTAAATATGCAGTGGTGGCGACTGACCGATACGTCGTCGAGCAGAACGTCGCTCGCCTCGTGGCGACCCACCGTCACAATCTCATTACGCAGTTCAAATCGCGAGCCAGCGAGATTGCCCGACGCAATGACCAACATGTCCTGTTGGCGAACTTCGGGTTCGCTCGTTGCGTTCGGGTCCATTTTTTCGTCGGCCGACACCACCGGAACCGCCACGGTCGCCGGGGAGCTGGAGTCGTGTTGAGGTGCACCGCAGGCCCAGCAAAAGTTTGCGTTGGCGTTGAGAATCTCTCCGCAGCGTCGACAGGTCACGGGCGTCACAGTACCGAAGTTCACGAGGTCGGGTCGGGGTCAGTGATTCGTGAGTGCGCCGTAGGCACTCGCGTCGAGCAGAGCGTCGTAGGAGGAGTCGTCGTCGAGCGTAATAACGCAGATCCAGCCGGCTCCGTAGGGGTCCTGATTGACTGCTTCGGGGGCGTCAGTCAGTGCCGAGTTAATCGCGCTAATCGTGCCGCTGACGGGCGCGTAGATCTCGGAGACCGATTTAGTCGACTCCACTTCTCCAACACTCGCCCCGGCCGCCACGTGGGTACCCACGGCGGGTAGATCAACAAAAACAACGTCGCCTAAAGCGTCCTGCGCGTAGTCGGTAATACCAATCTTTACGTCGCCGGCGTCGCGTTGGGCCCACTCGTGATCTTTGGAGTACTTCAGCTCCGGAGGAATTTGCATAGGGGTCAAATCTAGTCAACCGCTCGAGCAGCTCGTCCTCGGCGAAGTGCCTCCAACGCGCCGGGCACGTAACCCGCGAGCACGACCCAGGCAACGGTCAATCCAAATAGACCAATCCCCCAGTCAATATCGCGAATCACGTTTTGCCACTGCGAGCGAACGACGTGCTGCGCATTGGTAGTGAGGAGAAACAACGGATACGCCACCATCAAGGCAAAAGTGGACACTTTGCCCCACCACAGAACATCAATTCGCGCGGCTCCGAGGGCCGCTAACACCAGAGTCATGGCCGAGACCAATATCTCGCGGGCCAAGGTGGCGCCCGCGAACCACCAGGGAACGGCTCCGACGGCCGCAATCGTGATAACTCCACTGATCACGAGGAGCCGATCTGCCACGGGGTCCAGGATTTTTCCCACGTTGGAGGTCTGGTTGAGTCGTCGTGCGAGGTATCCGTCAATCCAGTCCGTGGCTCCAAGCGTTGCGAGCAGCCACGCGGCAATGGCCCAGTGATGGGTCCGACTGACGAGGATCACGTACAGCGGAATCAACGCCAGTCGCAGTGCCGTGACGGCGTTGGGCCACGTGGCCCAGCCGTTCACGGTTGTTAGTTCACCGTCCATGAACCGTTGGATCGAAACAGCGCATCGAGGTCGCCCGGGCCCTTGGCCATTTCGGCCTGAGCAATCTGTTCGCTCACTAGTTCGCCGTACTCCGGAGCGGTGACGGCGCGAAACACACCCATCGGCGTGGGCTCGTGGTCCGAACGCGATAGTCGAGACAACGCAAAGGCCAGTGTGGGATCCTCGACGTTTTCGTCGTGACGTACGACCAGGTATTCGGTGTCCGCGGTGACGAGGCCGGTGCGAACCGAACCGTCCGGGTTGCGCAGAACGCCGTACTCGCCCTCGGCCCCAAAGCGAATTGGCTCGCCGTGGCGAAGGTTGATCAACATCGATCCACGATTCGCCTTTCCGGTGATGCTCTCAAAGGCCGCGTCGTTAAAGACGTTGCAGTTCTGATAAACCTCGACGAGCGCGGAGCCCTGGTGCTCGTGAGCACGACGGAACATCTCTTGCATGTGAGCGCGGTCCATGTCGTGAGTGCGCGCCACGAACGTTGCTTCGGCGCCGAGGGCCAACGAAACAGGATCAAACGGTCGATCGAGCGACCCAATCGGAGTCGATTTGGTGATCTTTCCCGTTTCGCTAGTGGGCGAATACTGACCCTTGGTCAGCCCGTAAATGCGGTTATTGAAGAGGAGGATTTTGATATTGACGTTGCGGCGAAGTGCGTGAATTAAGTGATTTCCGCCAATTGATAGGGCGTCACCGTCACCGCTAATGACAAATACGGTGAGGTCCGGTCGCGCGAGAGCGAGTCCGGTCGCAATCGCCGGCGCTCGACCGTGAATGGTGTGAATA
>JANXTQ010000139.1 GCA_025352305.1 Actinomycetes bacterium | reverse complement strand
CAGCGACCGGGTGGCGGTGATGAAGAACGGGCGTATGGTGGGCACCTACCACACTCAGGACGTCAACGAGGACGAAGTGCTGGGCATGATCATCCTGGGCAAGCAACCCGCGGGCAAGGCACAGGCCGAGCGACCGGCACGGTAGTTGCAATGTCCAGGCAATGAAGAGTACGGCTTCCTCACGGGCCGAAGGTCCCGGCAAACAGGGCGCCTTCGCCAAGACCACCGGTGCTGCGCGTTTCGACCCACGTCACCCCGGCGACGGAGGCAGCGCCGGCCGCAATGAGGCCAACAAACTCGCGGCGCGAAAGTTTTTTCATTGCATCGACCAATTGACACGCGGAGATGAACTCTCAACCATCTGAGTACGCAGAATGTTTTTCGATTGCAGCAGCGTGCGTCGAGCAAGGGGAGTGGCGCAACTCACGTCCACTGTTTAGTGCAGTCACGCATTAATGACACAGGACCAACCTATGGTTACTGACAATGGCCCCCGCTCGAAGCAACTCCAACCCCGAAGTACAGCGCGTTATCGTCGCCGCACGAACTCCCGATTGGAGTATTGGCGTAGGACGTGATGGCCAAATAATGGCGACTCGTGATTCGGGAGTGGTGGGGATGCCAACGGTCGTGATGGTCGACGGCGCTCGATCGAATTGCAAGGTGTCGCTCTATCAACCGGGTGACAACATTGAGTTGGAGGGCGAAGTAATCGGTGAACTGCGCGGCAACCCGCGAGAACGAGGTCGCCAGTTACACGAACTTCTCTGCGATGTACCCGCCTCGTAGTTGAGCCTCCCTCAAAATCTGCACTCCGACGCTTAAATTTGTTTTCCTATGGAGTTCGCAGCGTTTTTTGTTGGAGCTGGACTCCCGCCCCATATGCAGGCGTGCCTAAAGTCGTGGGCGGACTTTGGACACTCAATTGATCTCTATACCTACGACCCTGAACTGGCGGTGCCGAAGGGAGTCATTCGGCGCAACGCGACCGAGATCTTGGCGAGCAGCGCAATCTTCACGCACGCGAAGGGGATAGGTAGGGGATCGATTGCGGCCTTTTCTGATGAGTTTCGCTTTCGCCTGTGCCAGGCGCGCGAGGTGATGTGGGTTGACACGGATCAGCTGTGCCTTAGCGCAGATTGGCCGAAGCGTGAGTACCAGTTTGCTTGGCAGTCGAGCGCGCACGAAGAGATCAACATTGCCGTTTTTGGTGCACCCCGAGATAGTGAGCTGCTCAGAGTTGTTCTTGCCGAGATCGAAGCAGTCGATAAATCGGAAACGTACTTCGGACAAGTTGGTCCCGTTCCCTTTACTCGCGCAGTACGCAAACTTGGTCTCGATCATCTCGCCGCCGAGCCGCAGGATTTCTATCCCATTAGTGCTACCCAGTGTCGCTATTTCTTGGATCCCGATTTGCGCAGTGCCGCCGAAGAGATGATGCAGAGCTCTTACGCCGTGCACCTATGGAACGAGGTGTGGACCCGTCAGCGATTCCCGAGTTTCCTGCGACCACCACCGGGATCACTGCTCGAAATGATCTACGAGCGTCACGGGATCCACATTCCCATCGAGGCCCACGTGAGCGACCTCACCTCGCTGGACGCAATTCGCGATGAACAAGTGGTCTCGCTCGTCGAACACGAGCAGTTGAAGAGTTGGTCGTCAGAACTTGAAAGCGAACTGCACTCGGTACGAGATTGGGCGGCGTCACTCGAAGCCGGGGTAGTGAGTCACCAACAACGCGGCATCGTGCAGCGAATTCGAGAACGCTCAGCCCAACGGCGCCGGTCGAGCTAGTTAGGAGATATGGTGTCGTCCTTTATGGAGTTCGCCACCTTTTACGTTGGGCCCGGATTAGCTCCGCATTTGCAGGCCTGTCTTCGATCCTGGGTCGATTATGGACACTCCATTGACGTCTACACCTACGATCCGACGATTGTTCTGCCACCGGGGGTGACACGTCGAGACGCCGAAGAGATCCTGCCGAGTTCAGCGGTCTATACGTACCGCACCGGCATGGGCCGAGGCTCGGTGTCGGCTTTTTCCAATGAGTTTCGTTACCGACTCTGTCAATCTCGTTCGGTCATTTGGGTGGACACGGACGTGCTGTGCCTCAGCAGTGAGTGGCCCGAGCGCGATTACCACGTTGCGTGGCAAACGCCCGAGCGCGAACACGTCAATATCGCGGTATTCGGCGCTCCACCCGATAGCGAGCTCATCCGGGCCAGTTTGGAGCGCAACCTACGCGTCGGGCGCTCGACCGCTGAGTTTGGTCAACTGGGTCCGGTGCCCTTTACCCAAACGCTTCTAGAACTCGGGCTCGAGCACGTTGCCGGAGAGAGTTGGGAGTTCTATCCAATTGGATTCAGCGAGTGTGACTATTTCCTAGATCCCGATCTACGCGAGCTCGCCGACAAGCGGGTTATTGACTCTTACGCCGTTCACCTGTGGAATGAAGTGTGGACTCGGGCGCGTATACCGACGTTCCTGCGACCGCCGGAGGGGTCGTTCATGGAGGCCGTCTACGAGCGCCACGGCATCGTGGTGCCCGTCGAAGCGCACTTAGACGCGTCAGACTCCTCGAACTTCGTCAATCCCAATGAAGTGGTGCCACTCGAAGATTTTCAACGACTCAGCACCTGGGCCGCGTCGATCGAAGCGGAACTCATCGACGTTCGTTCGTGGGCGCATTCACTGGAGTTGCAGGTTTCCTCGCAAGTACCTCATCGCGAGCAAGCGGGCGTGAGGGCGCGGATTCGCCGATTGCTGTCACAGCAAAAACTCGAACTGGCACCGAAAACGCCTTAGCCCCGCTTTCCCTTAAACGCCGATAATGTACGTTATGTAAAGTTGCGTTATAAGTTCAGGCTATTGGATCGAACTCTGAAGTTTCAATTTGGAAATAGGGATTGCTGAGGGTCCCGCTTCGCCAGTATCGCGTTGGTAACTGCCGCCACGGGATCGCCTTGTGCTTCCATCGCGACCTGCAGCAACTCCTCGAATTGCCCCCAGGCCCTCATGCGAGGACCCGCCAAGTAGCGCAGTGATCGTCCCCCGCCTTCGGACGTCAGGTACCCCAAGGAATTTAGGGTTGTCAAATCACGTTTGGCGGTTGTTTCTGTATATACGTTAAAGCGCATTAAAGCCCGTCTCCGCACGGCGCCAGTTTCTAAAGCGAGCCAGAGTGGGAGAACTCGACGTTCC
>JANXTQ010000137.1 GCA_025352305.1 Actinomycetes bacterium | reverse complement strand
GAGCGACCGTCGGGACCTGTAACAAAAGGTACGTCACCGTTTCGGTACCCGCGAAACAGAGTGGGCGAGTGCACCCATAGTTCGCCGTTGACCTGCGCTACGTCGACGCCGCTCAACGCTCGCCGGTTATAAACGACGCCGGACCCGGTCTCGGTCATGCCCCACGTCGAAACGACGTTGGCGTCGAGAATGTCCGGCGCCCGAGATCCTCCGAGCAGCACCACGCGGTACTCACCAAGATCGTGGCGCGCTAACTGCGTTCGCACGACCGCCACGTGAGTAGCACCGATGTTGGGTCCGAGCGAGATGTGTGACGGATCACCAAAAACCACCCGATCGTCGCAAAAGATGCTGCGTGCCAAAACGCTAAATCCCCCTACGTGCGTGGGCGGCAAACAGGCGTTCCAGACCGTTGGCGTTCCACGAAACAGTTCGTTTGACGTCATTTCGGCACTCGCAATGACGGCACTCCACGTGAGGATTGCCGCCTTCGGCTTTCCGCTCGTGCCAGAGCTAGCGACTACGAGCCCGTCGCCTCGTTCTACTTCGCGCCCCGAGTCAAAACGTCGGGTTTCTTTCGAGTCATCCAAAATATGTGTGGGAGCTAATTCAGCGAGTAACTCGTTCTGTCGACTCAGTGAGAGGCGCTGATCGAGTACGCACACGGCGTAACCACGATCGTGGGCACGGCGAATTTCGTCTACTACCGCAGAGCCCAAGGGAAGATCGAGGGCGATCAAGTCCGCCATACGGGCAGGATAGATGACACAATGTCCGTTCACTCATAGCGGGAGGGTTCGTGGCCACGGTTCGATTTGAACGGCGCATCGCGGCACCCGTTAACACGGTCTGGTCAGTTTTTTGTGACCCGGCTTCGATCGTGCAGTGGTTTCCGGGAGTAACGGGCGTCACCGTCGACGGCAGTCAACGCGTCATCACCCTGCGCTCGGGAATTCAGATGCCCGAAGAGATTTTGACGGTGGACCCGCTCATCCATCGATTCCAGTACCGCGTTACGTCTGCGCTGTACCGGATGCATCTGGGCACCATTGACGCAATTGAGCTCGGCCCCGTCGATACGTTGTGTATCTACTCAACAACCGCGGAGCCGCACGTCATGGCTCTCGTGATCGGTGGTGGCACGTATGGAGCGCTGAAAGAGATTGAACGCTTGGCACTCGAACTCGTAGATCAAGGGGTGTAAGTGGGACGAAAAATTCTGTTCATAACTACTGATCAACAACGCTATGACACCCTGGCGTGTAACGGAGGGGTGCTGTCGCGAACTCCTGTTGCCGACGGCCTGGCGGCCCAGGGTGTTCGCTACAACCGATGCCAACCAACGTCCGTCGTGTGCATGCCGTCGCGCTCGTCGATGTTGACGGGTCAGTTTCCGTCGCGCCACGGAGTTTGGATGAATGGCGTCGCACTCGCGCCCGACGCTCCGTCAGTTGCTGCAGAGTTGCACGACGCGGGCTATAAGACCGCGCTGATTGGTAAGGCCCACTTCGAACCGTTCCTCGATCCGTTTGGTCTGTTCATCGAAAACCAACTCGCGTCACTTCAACTTCCCACTATCGATGACGCATGGCCGAACGGTCGTCGAGGACCGCACCGTGGATTTGATCACCTCGAGTTCGCGACCCACGGCGCCGTGGGCCCCCTGCACTACGCCAAATGGCTGTTCGCCACTCACCCCGAAATGGTGGGCGAGTATTTCGCGCCCCTTGACGGCGAACTGAACGTCAGCGCCGTCGGCGGTGGCGACAGTGGCGCGCCGCAGGTGAAGTTGAACAGCATTCCGCGCGAGTGGTACCACACCGATTGGGTGGCCGAGCGAACAATTGCGTGGCTGAAGTCGCTCAGTAGCGACGATGACTGGTTCTGCTGGATGAGTTTTCCGGATCCGCATCATCCCTGGGATCCACCGGCCAGCGAAATCTCACGAGTCCCGTGGCGAGACGTTGATCTGCCCGAGAACTATCCCGAGAGTGCCGAGCAGCGAGAGTCGTTGCTTGATCAAAAGGCCCGACACTGGCGTGCGTGGTACGACGGGCGCGTCGTCAGCAACTACGAAGCGCCGGCCAAGTGGGTCCCCGCGACCTTGACCGCGAACCAGGTGCGAGAAGTAAATGCTCTCAACGCCGTGGAAGTCGAACTGATCGACGAGGCAGTCGGGCGAGTGCTGAGCGAAGTAGACGCACTCGGCTGGACGAACGATCTCGACGTATTTTTCACCACGGATCACGGCGAACTACAGGGAGATTTTGGGCTGCTGTTTAAGGGGCCCTATCACGTCGACGCGTTGATGCGTCTGCCGCTTATTTGGCGTCCCGCCCCGGTCGCCCAGGTGACACCAGCGGTCGTGGACGCTCCGGTAAATCTCGTGTCGCTGGCGTCGACGTTTATGTCAATCGCCGGCCTGGCAACTCCAAGTTGGGTAGAGGGCACTGCGTTACCAGTATCGAACGACGATGCGCGCGAGCGGCACTTTGAAGCGTCGATAACGGAGTGGGATTCGGCACTTTTCGGCGTGGACGTGCACGTTCGAACGGTCGTGACGTCGCAGTACCTCTACAGCGAATATCAGCGCGGAACAATGCATGACGGCACCGAGGGCGAACTGTACGTTTTGGCCGACGATCCACTCCAACGGGTGAATCGATTTGATGATCCCGCACTGGCTAGCGCACGCTCAGAGCTGAGCGAGCGCCTGCGAACCCACATGACGCGCGAGAATCAGTGCCTCGAACTCGCTCCGGTTGTCGCTCCGGTGTAGTTGCACCGGTAGCGTGGTCGCCATGGCTGACACTGTTATCTCGGGCCCACCGATTGATCCGGTCGAGGAGTATCGCTCCTGGCCACTTCCGAAGTGGGAGAAGCGTGGCGATTACAAGGACATCATTTTTGAAGTCGCCGAAGGGATAGCTCGACTCACTATTAATCGACCCGAACGGCGAAACGCCTTTCGGCCACAAACACTGTTTGAACTGTCCGACGCCTTCGAAGCCGCTCGCGACGACGTCAGTGTCGGCGCAATCATCTTGACCGGCGCGGGACCGGACGCTTTTTGTTCCGGTGGCGATCAAAAAATTCGTGGAGATGACGGTTACATTGGCGACGACGACGTGGCTCGCCGCGGCGTGGGACGCCTCAACGTGCTGGATCTGCAGATTCAGATTCGCCGACTACCGAAGCCGGTCATTGCGTCAATTGCGGGTTACGCCATTGGTGGCGGGCACATCTTGCACTTGGTCTGCGATCTGTCCCTCGCGGCCGACAACGCCCGATTCGGTCAAACCGGCCCCCGAGTTGGTTCCTTCGACGGTGGCTACGGATCCTCCCTGCTCGCTCGGACCATTGGACTAAAGCGAGCCAAGGAAGTCTGGTTCCTCTGTCGCCAGTACGACGCTGAAACAGCGCTCGAGTGGGGACTTGTCAATGCGGTCGTTCCCTTGGCTGACTTGGAGCGTGAGACGGTGGCGTGGTGTCGTCAAATGTTGACGCTTTCGCCCATTGCACTACGAATGTTGAAGGCCGGGTTTAATGCGGCCGACGACGGACTCGCGGGCGTGCAGCAACTGGCCGGCGACGCCACGATGTTGTTTTATATGTCCGAAGAAGGCCAAGAGGGCCGAAACGCATTCGTTGAACACCGACGGCCAGACTTTTCCAAGTTTCCTAAGCGTCCGTGACGAGCGCACCGGGACCGTGGCGTCGTTGGATTCTCGCCGCTCGAATTCGAACGTTGCCCGCGGCGATAGTTCCTGTGGTGGTTGGTGCGTCCTCGGTGCGACCTCTCAGCATTAACTGGGCGAGGAGCGTCGAGTGCGCGCTTATTGCCCTCAGCTTGCAGATTGCCACGAACTACGCGAATGACTACTCCGACGGTCGACGAGGAACTGACGATGTTCGCGTGGGGCCATTTCGCCTCACCGCATCACGGCTCGTATCAGCGAGTTCAGTGCGCGCCGTGTCGTTCAGTTTTTTTGGCTTCGCGGCCGTGGTGGGCCTGTTACTCGCGTCACAAACGTCGTGGTGGCTGATTGGCCTCGGCGCGAGCGCGATTCTGGCCGGATGGTTTTACACCGGCGGACCTCGGCCCTACGGGTACTACGGATTTGGCGAGTTGTTCGTTTTTATTTACTTTGGGCTCGTGGCCACTGTGGGTACCGCTTACGTTCAACACTCCCACGTGCCGCTTCGAGCGTGGTGGTTGGGTGTTGGTCTCGGTGCAGCGGCCTGTTTATTGCTCGAAGCAAACAATCTGCGCGACATTGACGGTGATCGCTCGTCGGGCAAACGAACCTTGGCGGCTCGTCTCGGGCGACGACGGGCGTCGTCGCTGGTCGCCGTTGGGGTAGCGCTGTGTGCCACCGGATCGGCACTCGGTGTCGTTGGTGCAAAGTGGAGCGCGCTACTTATTGGTGCCGTAGTCCTCGCGGGCTATATCCCGGTCCTGCGCATTGCGTATTCATCGCGCCAAGGTCGAGAACTGTTAATTCTTCTCAAAGTGTCCGCGCGTGAACAGTTGGCCTTGGGTGCCTTACTCAGCCTCGGATGCTTTCTCATTACGTAAGTCTGTGAGAAACGTATCGATCAATCGCGCACTCCACCACGGTTGGTGCAAATGCGTTGCGTGACCCGCGCCGGGTACCAACTGAGCGACTCCGTCGGACACGCTGTGCGCAATGTGACGAGACTCTCGGGCAAATCGTTCATCACTAGCTCCCGCCAGGGCCAACACCGGCATAGTTAGTTCTCGGATCTCTTCGCCCAACCAGCGCTGAGTTCCGGTACCGGCCTCACGAAGTGACGCGGCCAAACTTTCGGCTCGTTGGGAACTACGAGATTCTCGCTCGAGCTCGTCGTAGGGAAGTTGGGCGAACAGTGGTTGGCTAAGCCACTCATCGAGGAAGTTGCTGAG
>JANXTQ010000104.1 GCA_025352305.1 Actinomycetes bacterium | reverse complement strand
GAACGAGCGCACATGGAAGAAGACACCGGCAAAACCACCCACCTCGGTGGAACCGGGCGCATCCAAGGAGCGGATCGTTCACTCGTGGACTACAACCGCTCCGGAGTTCCTCTGGTCGAGATTGTCTCGGGTCCCGACATTCGCAGTTCCGAGCAGGCTCGCGCGTACGCCAGTGAGTTGCGAGGAATACTGATCGCGACCGGAGCCTCCGACGGACGCATGGAAGAAGGCTCCATGCGCATTGACGCGAACGTGTCCGTGCGAAAGAGCAACGCGCCATTTGGCACCCGATGCGAGATTAAGAATTTGAACTCTCTACGCAGTTTGCAACGCGCCATTGACTATGAGGCACAACGTCAGTGCGAACTCATTGATTCGGGTGGAGTAGTACGTCAAGAGACTCGTCACTGGGACGAAGTCCGCGGCGAAACCTCAACCATGCGGGTGAAAGAAGAGGCGGAGGACTATCGCTACTTCTTAGAGCCGGATCTGACGGAACTGGCTCCCTCGGCCGAGTGGCAAGAAAAAGTGCGTGCCGGATTGGGCGCAATGCCCGCTGAACGGCGAATGACTCTCGCGAATCTGCTGAACACTCCGAGCGATGCACAACGCGACGCCATTGAGGTCGTTGTTGAGTTGTCGCTGGATGAGTACGTGCTGGCTGCAGCGAGCAGTTCCCTCGACGTCTCTATTGCTCTATCGCGCAGCGCTAATGAGATCGCGGCGGCAATTGAGTCACGATCGAATCTGACGACTGAGGCGTTTTGTACCACCGTTGAAATGGAACGCAGTGGGGCACTCTCGGCGACCCAGGCCAAAACGGTGCTCAGTGAGTTACTGAAGAACGGTGGAGATCCAGCGGCGATAGCTGCGGCCAACGGATTCGAACAGATGTCGAGTGATTCGCTAACTACGGTTATTGACGGACTGATCGACGCTCACCCCGACGAGTGGCAGCGGTACCGCGACGGCGACGACAAGTTGGCCCAGTTCTTTATTGGGCTCGTCATGAAAGCCACGAAGGGCCAAGCCAACGGCAAGCAAGTTATTTCGGACCTCGCGCGGCGCCGCTAGAGCGCGTCCAGCGTTCGAATGCCCATCGCCATCCAATCATTGCGGCGCCCAAGAAAACTAGCGACACGATAATGAACGCGATCGCCGTTCCTTGCCCGGATAGGACACGCAGTGCCATGGCAACGGCGGTTGTCACGATGGCAATGACCGCTCCCTGAGCGACTGCAGTTTTCGCTTTCATCGTTCGGCGAACCACGAGTGATGCGAGCAGCACGCTCAGGGCAAAGGGCCACAGTATCCGCAAGAAATCGTTGAAGGACGAGTGTCGATCGTGGGTGTGGCGCCCAATGGCGACAAAAACGACCACTACAACAAGGTCGCATACAAAACTGAAACGGCGCACGGCGCTAAACGTACTGTGAAGGCGCAGTGACCCGCGAACCGTTAGCGTTCAGTTCAGTCGCCGAAATATTGAGAAACGGGTATCTGTGAACATTCTTGTCCTCGTGGCACTCTTCGTGGGACTCTTCGCCGTTAGTTCCCCTTCGCTGACAAGCCTTTCGTCGTCCTCGAGCTTTGTGACGACAAAATCGGGAGTGTTTCAACTGCCGCCTTCCGGACTTCAGGGTCATATCGATCAGAGCGCGAACGGCCTGCCGCTCACGGGAGTGCCTCTACACATTCACAGTTCGTCACTCCCCGCAGTGCTGATCGTTGGTGCCCTCGCGCTCGGCGTCGTCGCAGCGCTGTACGCGTATGGTCGAATGCACAAGAGCAACGTTTCCGTTTCGTGGTAAGGAACATCGGGGCGTGAGGTGTGGCTCGGTGAAATTTCTAGACTGATCCCGTGAGCATTCACCCGACTCCTCGAAGTTTTGAAGTAACGCAAGGAAAGAACCGCGCACCGGCGCGAGCGATGCTGAGGGCCATGGGTCTCACCGACGCTGATATGAGCAAGGCGCAGATCGGCGTGGCGTCAAGCTGGAATGAAGTCACGCCGTGCAATTTGCCGCTGGATCGACTTGCCAAGCGTGCCAAAGTGGCGATTCGTGACGGCGGAGCGGTGCCCTTTGAGTTCGTCACCATTGCGGTCTCCGACGGTATATCAATGGGCCACGAAGGAATGCGCGCTTCACTCGTGAGCCGCGAAGTAATCGCTGACTCCGTAGAGACAGTCATGCACGCCGAACGTTTTGACGCTCTGGTGACCTTTGCGGGATGTGACAAGAGCCTGCCCGGCATGCTGATGGCCGCCGCTCGTCTTGACGTTCCCTCAGTATTTCTTTACGGCGGAACGATTCTGCCGGGACGTCACGGCGACCAGGCGTTAGATATCACGTCGGTATTTGAAGCCGTGGGGGCCAACGCCATTAACGCCCTCAGCGACGAGGAACTGAATCTGATTGAACTTCGCGCTTGTCCAGGAGAAGGCAGTTGTGCGGGCATGTTCACCGCCAACAC
>JANXTQ010000077.1 GCA_025352305.1 Actinomycetes bacterium | reverse complement strand
GACGGAACTCTGCTCGGTGCGGGACACAACCGACGCGTGCAAGACAACGACGCCTCACTTCACGCCGAGACCGACGCGTTTAAAAAAGCGGGACGCCGACGTGACTACAACGACTGCGTGATGGTCACGACATTGTCACCGTGCTGGTACTGCTCGGGGCTCATCCGCCAGTTCCAGATCGGCGCCGTAGTAATTGGTGAAGCAACAAATTTTCACGGCGGTCACGACGAGCTCGCGCAACTCGGCGTCGAGGTCATTGTCTTAGATGACGATCAGTGCACCACGCTGCTCGCAAAATTTATTGAGGAACATCGCGAACTATGGCACGAGGACATTGGTTTATAACTCACCTGACCGGTGGCCCAAAGAGGCGGTCACCGGCGTCACCGAGTCCGGGAACGATGTAGCCCGATCCATTT
This sequence comes from Actinomycetes bacterium, assembly GCA_025352305.1. GTDB lineage: Bacteria > Actinomycetota > Acidimicrobiia > Acidimicrobiales > RAAP-2 > RAAP-2. The sequence continues at coordinate 5,507 of JANXTQ010000077.1, read as the reverse complement.
AGTTCTGCGTCAAGCGCCGCGGTCACGACACGCACGTCGTCGTGGTGGCGACGAACAAATTCAACTCCAGGTGCCGAAGCAATCAGGCAGAGCACGGTGATCTCTTTGGCGCCGCGAGAGCGCAACATATCGAGCACGCAGACCAATGAGCCGCCGGTAGCGAGCATGGGGTCACAGACCACCACCGACGCGTTCGTCAGATCCTCGGGCAGACCGTCTAAATAAACATCTGGAGCAAGCGTTTCCTCGTTTCGCCGCAGTCCGACGAGACAGACCCGGTGACGTGCAAGGACGGACTGCACGGCGGGACTCATGCCGAGTCCGGCCCGCAAAATCGGCACGATCACGTACTCACGCTCGAGGCGCAACGCCGCCGCGCCGTTGAGCACGGGAGTGTCGACAGTGGTCGGCACCGTGGGCGCGCTGCGAAACGCTTCGTACGCAACGAATCGAGTTATGTCGTGAGCCAGGCGGAGAAAATTAGCGTTGGACGTACTTTTGTCGCGCAGTTCACGCACTTGGTCCGAAATGAGGGGATGATCGAGAACTTGAAGGCTGAACACGCCGCCACGATACGCCGATTGACATATTGGCGGCGATGATCTAAACACGATGCATGACTCGTGACGCCGACATCGACCAGTTCCTACAAGCCAATACCTTCGGCGACGATCCTTACGGAGCGTTCGTTGAACGTTCCCGTGCGGGCGGACTACCCGAAATCCAGGTGAGCGCCGTATTCGCCCGCGCCCTCGAACTCTTCGTCCGATTGCGTCGTGCGCAGCTCATTATTGAAGTCGGCACGCTCGGCGGATACAGCGCAGCGTGGATGGCGCGAGGCTTAGGCGACAAGGGCCGCATCGTTACTTTGGAGATTGATGCGCACCACGCCGACGTTGCGCGACAGAACCTTGACTCCGTTGGCCTCGGTGAACGAGTGGATGTTCGCGTCGGAGCGGCGCTGGACTTACTTCCGACAATGTACGACGACCCCGCCATCTGCGGCCACGTTGACCTTGCATTTATTGATGCCGACAAGGAGAACAACGCGAACTATTTGGAGCACGTCGTTGCCCTCGCGCGACCAGGAGCGCTCATCATTGTGGACAACGTGGTGCGCGACGGCGCCATTATTGATGAGAACAACAGTGACCCCCGCGTAACTGGTTCACGGGACGTTCTCAAACTTCTGGGACAGCATCCGCGGCTCTCGTCAACGGCGCTGCAGACGGTGGGCACCAAGGGCCACGACGGATTCGCCATGGCAATCGTTGACGCGTGAGCGATCGTTGATTTCGAGCGAAAGTGCGCGACAACGACAACTGTGTTCGCTGGGTGCCACCGAGATAATCGAACACTTGGCGACCGGTGAAACCAGTTCCGTCGAGATCGTAGAAGCGCTGCTTGCTCGTACTGCGCGCGTTGAGGATCCTCAGGGTTCAATCAATCTGCGTTCCATCGCAGCTACGCACGCCGATTCGCTCGAGATGGCCGTGAAATGTGATGAGCAACGTCGAAGCGGCACACATCGTGGAGTGCTTCACGGCGTTCCCATTGTGGTGAAGGACAATATTGAAGTAACCGGACTTCCCGGCGCCGCCGGATCGAGCGCACTGCAAAGCCGTCCGGCGAACGACGCACCGGTCATCACTCGGTTGCGAGACGCGGGCGCGATCATTATTGGCTCCACCAATCTGAGCGAATGGGCCAATATTCGTGACACCAACGCGTCCAGCGGTTGGTCCGCTACGGGTGGGCTGGTCCGCAATCCATGGTCCTTAACGCAATCAGCCGGAGGTTCGTCCTCCGGCTCCGGGGCTGCACTCGGCGCCCGACTGTCGCCTTTAGCTCTCGGCACCGAGACCGACGGATCGATTGTCTGTCCGGCCGCGTTGAACGGAGTCGTTGGATTAAAGCCCACGGTCGGTCTCGTGCCCGGTCGACGAGTGGTGCCCATCAGTGCGAGTCAGGACAGTGTTGGACCCATGGCGCGCTGCGTCGCTGACGTCTCACAACTCTTCTCGGTCATCAGTGCTCAAGGATCTGCTCCGTGGAGACGAGAACCTCCACGTTTTGCTCACGCAGAGACCTGGCGCACCGATCACGCCGCTACTGATGAGTTAGTAGCGAGCGTCGTAAATGAGTTGCGCGCAACGGGCGTCCCCGTTAAGTCGCGCGACGTTGCTCGCGCGACCAGCGAGGTCCATCACGACGAGTTGACCGTGTTGCTCTGTGAACTGCATGACGATCTCGGACGATATCTCCTCAGCCGAGAAGGTCACGGGGTTACGTCGCTCGCCGAGGTGGTGGAGTTCGAAAATGAGCACGCCGACATTGAACTCCCCTACTTCGGCCACGATCTCTTTGAACGAGCCGTGAAACTGGGAGGTCGCCGAAATGAGCAGTATGCGCCAGCCAGAGCCCGAAATCTTGAGTGGGCACTGTCGAACTGTCTCGCGCCCGCACTCGCCGACGTCGACGTCGTTATTGGCGCAGCGTACGGACCCGCGTGGGTGAGCGAACTCGGAAAAGGTGACGGATTGGACTCATCGAGCGGCTCCTCAACGGCCGCCGCGATCAGCGGAATGCCGATTATCGCCGTGCCCGTCGGCCTCGTGGAGGGCCTGCCCGTCGCAATCGTTCTGGTCGCTCGACCGCACGACGAGTGGACGTTGTTGGCCGCCGCACATTTGGTCGAGCAGGTCGTTCGAACGAACATGGGCACGTCACTGTCTCTCGACATCTAGTCGGCTAGCAATGGCTCACGGTTGCGGCCGTTAGGCTCCCACGAGTGGGAAGGACGATCGTCGAGGCGATATCAGCCAAAATCGACGATCATGATGTCAATCCACTAGGTGGCGTGAGGTCGTCGTATCGCGGCCCTCGAGCCCAAATTTCCAAAAATCGCGAACTCCCGTGGTGGCGCAGGATTCTGCCGGTCATCGCCGCGCACAAGATTTCCTTTTCTGTCGCGGTGTCGCTGTCCCTAGTCAGCCTCATATTTCAAACCCTCGTTCCACGAATGTTGATCAAGGCGACCGAGGACGCAGTGAAACGACACAGCGCGTCTCTTCACCAAGAAGTCATTCAGATCTTGATTGTGGGCGTACTCGCGGGCATCACGGGAGTGATTTCTCGTCAGTACCTGTTCTACACGGCATACAACGTCGAAGCGGACCTGCGTTCGTTGATGTACGAGCACTTGGCGTGGTTGAGCTTCAGTTTCTACGACCGAGTTCAGTCGGGTCAACTTATTTCGCGCTCGAACTCCGATATTCGCAGTGTGCAGATGTACTCCACCTTCGCGCCACTCATTCTGGTTCAGTGTTCGGCGGGGGTGTTGGCCTTTGGATTCATGTTGTCCATCAACTGGCGCTTGGCTCTGGTTGCCATGGTCGTCATGCCGTTCTTATACGTTGTCGGCGTTCGTATGCGCCAAATGTTGTTTCCGATTTCGTGGGTGACCCAAGCTCGCCTCGCTGAAGTAGCCACGATTGTTGACGAGAACGTCAACGGAGTTCGCGTCGTCAAATCATTCGCTCAAGAAGAGGCGGAGATAAACCGGCTCGCTGATGCCGCTGAAAAAGTGGCCTGGAGTTACGTCAAAGACGCAGAGATTCGTGCTCGCTTTACCCCTCTCGTACAGAACTTGCCGCAACTCGGTTTGGCACTGGTGCTGCTGTTTGGTGGATACATGGTGATCTACGGACATATGTCCGTCGCCACGATTATTGGCTTCAATCTTTACCTATTGATGTTGCAAGCGCCCTTCATGATGATGGGCCAGCTGATCATGATGGGTCAGCGTGCCAAGGCCAGTGCCGAACGCATCTTCGAGGTCTTGGACGAGAGTTCAGAGATCGTGGAACGGCCGGGGGCGTTTGACCTTAACGACGTGACGGGCGCAATCACTTTTGACAACGTCCACTTCGCTTACGGCGACGGACCGCCGATCTTGCAAGGATTTAACGCTCGTATTGAACCGGGTGAGACGGTCGCAATTGTGGGCCGCACCGGTTCGGGAAAGTCGACCGTGGCTCGACTACTTAATCGCTTCTACGACATTGACTCGGGGTCCATCAGTATCGACGAACACGACGTGCGCAACGTCACCTTGTCCTCCTTGCGAGAAACGGTCGGTGTTGTTCTCGACGAACCGTTCCTGTTTTCGGTGTCCATTCGCGAGAACATCGCCTACGGTCGCCCTTCGGCGAGCATCGAAGAAGTGACGGCGGCCGCTCTCGCAGCGAATGCCGACGAATTCATTGTGAAGCTGCCCGAGGGCTACGACACCGTTGTGGGTGAACGCGGTTACACCCTCTCGGGAGGCCAGCGTCAACGCATTGCAATCGCGCGCACACTGCTCGTGAATCCCCCGGTACTCATCTTGGACGACGCGACGAGCGCGATTGACGTGCACGTGGAGGCGGGAATCTACGAAGCCCTGCGCGCCCTTCTCAGTCACCGAACGACCTTGGTTATTGCGCACCGCATCTCGACGATCGCGCTCGCGAGTCGAGTGATTTTGCTCGAAGACGGCGTCGCGGTGGCGACGGGAACTCACGACGAACTGCTCGCCAGCACTCCGCTCTACGCCCAAGTACTGGCGCAGACGACCTCCGAGGATCGCTAATGGCCTGGGGCGGCGGTGGCGGTTGGGGCGGCGGCGGAGGTTTTGGCGGACACAGTGGCGGTCAAGGCGTTGGCAACGGTCTGCCCTTTGGCGGAATTCCCCAAGAGTTGATGGACGGTGTTAACAAGATTCTGGCGACCGAGCCGTCACACGCAGCATCGGATTTGATCTTCTCCCAATTGGAAAGTGAATCCGAAAAAAAGCGCCTGACGTTGCGACGCATGTTGTCGGCGTATCCCCAGATGGTGCTGGGAGGGACCGTACTCGTGGCTCTGGTCTCCGCCTCACTGGTAGCGGGACCGCTGCTCACTGGTTACGCCGTTGACCACGGGCTCTCTCAGAACTTTGGACGCCACTACTCATTCACCGTCGTGCTGTGGTGTGCCATTGCGTTTTTGGCGGTGGCCGTGGTGGGTGCGTGGCTGCAGCGAGTTCAGGTCAACGTGACGGGAAAACTCGCGAGTCGCATCATGCACGACCTGCGCATTCGCGTTTTTACGCAGTACCAGCGACTCAGCCTGGATTTTTTCACTGACGAGAAGGCCGGCGTCTTGATGAGTCGCATGACCAGCGACATTGAAAATCTCCAACAACTCATCCAGGACGGAATCGCCACCTTTGCGGTCCAGGGACTGAACATGCTCGTGATGCTCGTGATCATGTTTGTCATCAGTCCGTCTCTCGCGGCCTGGACAGTTCTGTTAGTTATTCCGATTCTGGTGGTGTTGTCGATCTGGTTTCACATCGCTTCAGAGAAGGGCTACCTGCGCAGTCGCGATGGAATCGCGGGAGTGTTGAGCGATCTGTCGGAGTCGTTGTACGGCATCCGGGTCGTCACGGCGAACAATCGACAGGACCGCAATATTCGAAACCA
>JANXTQ010000076.1 GCA_025352305.1 Actinomycetes bacterium | reverse complement strand
ATTGAAGAGTGGGCAGTAGAGGTCATTTGTGTTGCCGTGGATGTGGGTCAAGGGGCCGACGAGGACTTTGACGTCATTACTCAACGTGCTCTGGCCGCCGGAGCACTCGAATGCGTCGTCATTGACGCTCGCGACGAAATGGCCGAAGAGTTTTGCAACCTGGCGATCTTCGCTAATGCGCGCTACGAGGGAAAGTATCCGCTGGTCTCGGCTCTCAGTCGCCCCGTCATTGTTCGTCACCTCGTGGCTCAGGCTCGTAAGTTCAACGCGCACGCTGTTGCTCACGGTTGCACCGGTAAGGGAAACGATCAGGTTCGATTCGAAGTTGGTACTCACGCCTTAGCGCCCGACTTAGAGGTGTTGGCTCCCGCTCGCCTGTGGGGCATGACGCGCGAAGACTCGGTTGATTACGCCGAGAAATGGCAGATCCCCATCGCGGCGACGAAGAAGAAGATCTATTCCATTGACGAGAATCTGTGGGGTCGAGCAATTGAGTGCGGGGCCATTGAAGATCCGTGGGCGGCGCCACCCGACGAGCCCTACACCTTGACGCGCATCACGCAGCGAGAGGTCGTAGAACTCACTCTGCGATTCGAAGAGGGCCTGCCCGTGGCTCTCGATGGGGTCAACATGTCACTGTCCGATCTCATTGAAGCCGTCACCGTTCGCGCGGGTGCCACGGGATATGGGCGACTCGACATGGTGGAAAATCGTCGCGTGGGAATCAAGAGTCGTGAGGTGTACGAGTGCCCCGGAGCGCTCGCGATCATTGCGGCACACCAAGACCTAGAGGACTTGACCCTCGAACGAGACGTTCACCACGAAAAGGCCCGCCTCGAAACTCGATGGGCCGAGTTGGTTTACGACGGAATGTGGTTCTCTCCGTTGAAAGAAGCACTGGACAGTTTCATGGCGGAAACTCAGCGCTGCGTGAGTGGCGAGGTGCGACTTCAGTTTGAGGCTCCCGGTCTCATGCGAATTGTCGGGCGTCGCAGCGCCGTGGCGCTGTATGACCACGGACTGGCGACCTATGACGCTGCGGACACCTTTCGCCACGTCGACGCCGAAGGGTTCGTGCGTCTGTGGGGACTCGGCATTGCGACCTGGGCCGCTCGCCAGGGTGCCAAGAACTCAACGCCGAGAACCTCGTGACGCTCTGGAAGGGTCGATTCACCCAGGGAATGGATTCAACTCTGTGGAATCTCTCGGAGAGTTACTCCTTTGACCACGTGCTGTGGCGCCACGACCTCATGGGTTCACGCGCTCACGTGCGCGGTCTCGAGCGCGCAGCACTGCTGAGTGAAGCGGAATGCGAAACCTTGCTCGCGACGCTCGACGTCATTGGCGAAGAGTTTCAGAGCGGTCAGTTTGCTCGACACGACAGCGACGAAGACATTCACATGGCCATCGAGCGACGAGCGACGGAACTCGCTGGCGACGTGGGGGCGAAACTACATACGGCTCGCAGTCGAAACGACCAAGTGGCCACGACGCTGCGTCTCTATACCCGCGACGCCCTCGTCGCCGTGGCGCACGACGTTCTGCATCTCATGCACACGCTCGACGATGTTGCAGAGCTAAACCCCGACGCGGTACTACCGGGTTATACGCACCTGCAACGTGCGCAACCGGTGCTACTGAGCCATCACCTGCGCGCGCACGCCTGGGCGCTGGCGAGAGACGTGGACCGACTCTTAGCCAGCGAGGCGCGCATGAACGTCTCACCGCTCGGAGCCGGTGCGCTCGCGGGGACGTCACTCGCGATTGATCCCGTAGAAACGGGACGCGAACTTGGCTTCACGCGTACATTTGCCAACAGCCTCGACGCCGTGAGTGACCGAGACTTCGTGGCCGAAACGCTCTTTGATATCGCGCTCATTGGTATTCACTGCTCACGCATGGGCGAAGAACTGGTGCTGTGGACGACGGCTGAGTTCAACTTTGCGGCGTTGGCCGATGAGTTCACGACCGGGTCATCGATGCTGCCGCACAAAAAGAACTCTGACGTCGCTGAACTCGCTCGAGGCAAGAGCGGTCGCATGATTGGGAACCTGACGGCCCTGTTGGTGACGCTGAAAGGACTTCCGCTCAGCTACAACCGCGACCTCCAAGAGGACAAGGAACCGCTGTTTGATTCGATTCACCACATCACCTTGGTGCTGCGTGCTCTGGTGGGCGCGTACGCGACCATGACGTTTCACGCTGACGTCGCGGGTGCGGCGGCGAACGATCCACTGATTGTCGCCATTGACCTCGCGGAGTGGCTCGTTGAACGTGGTGTGCCGTTTCGCCAAGCCCACGAACGCGTCGGAGCGCTCGTCGGAGAGAGCGTTCGCAGTGGCACGAGCCTGAGCGAACTGGTCGGCCGCGACCCTCAACTCTCTGCGGCGACGGAGCTGTTCGCGCCGGGTGAATCACTGCGTCGACGCAGCTCTGCGGGCGCTTCAGGACCGCTAGCCGCGGGTGCTCAGCGAGAGGCTCTGCTCGCCACTATGAGTGACCTCGAGTACCGCCTCGAAGTTTTGGCGTAAAAAGCGCCACAAGTGGCGCGATTGCTTCGTAGCAATTGCTATAGTGGTTCTCCCACCGCAGAAACGGCGGCCGGGTGCTTCGGCACTACGGCAGACCGCGCTGCACCGCAGAGACGGCGGCCCAGTGCTTTTGCACCGAGGCAGACCGCGCTGCTAAGGTGGGCGACCTTGCAGTTAGGGAAACCTGGCTGCAAAAAGCGAGGGAGAGATCCCGAACTTAGGTGAACTTCGCACCTCCGGCTTCGGTCGTGTGCGTTGTCGCTCCTTGAAAACGGAAGAACGAGAGCCAAAAGCCAGTACGGACGGCGATGATCAGCTCTAACTGATCGCGCCGGACGTCAGAACATGCAGTAAGGCGACTCATTAAACCCACCCCCGTGGGCGAGTCGTTAGGTCGAGTGGGAGTAGAGCGTCCCATTCGGCTCTCTGATTACTAAGCCACTTAGGTGGTAGAAGAATCTGATGGAGAGTTTGATCCTGGCTCAGAATGAACGCTGGCGGCGTGCCTAACACATGCAAGTCGAACGGAATCCATGTTGTAGCAATACAACGGAAGATTCAGTGGCGAACGGGTGAGTAGCACGTGAGCAACCTGCCCCGAAGACCGGGACAACACCGGGAAACCGGTGCTAATACCGGATGTCTTTCAATGATCGCATGATCGATGAAAGAAATGTTTTTTCGCTTTGGGAGGGGCTCGCGGTCCATCA
>JANXTQ010000068.1 GCA_025352305.1 Actinomycetes bacterium | reverse complement strand
GCCGGACCGAGTGGTACGGCTTTTGCCTACGCCGCGTCCAAGGCCGCTGTTCACCAGTTGAGTCGACACCTGGCCAACGAGTTGGCACCGACGATCACCGTCAACGCCATCGCGCCGGGAGCCTTTGAATCAAAGATGATGGCCGCCACTCTGCAGTCAGCCGGCGAACAGATCGTGGCCCGAACGCCACTTAAGCGAATTGGACGTCCCGACGACATGGCGGGAGCCGCAATCTTTCTCGCGTCGCGAGCAGGCTCGTTTATTACGGGCGCCATTCTGTCCGTCGACGGTGGGGCGGCGAGCGCTCGCTGATTTAGAACGGCGATACCCACTCCCCTACACTTCGCTGCATGAGCGATCTCTTTAGTGTTTCGGGCAAAGTGGTACTGATCACCGGCGGAAGTCGCGGAATTGGCGAGATGATTGCTCGTGGTTTCGTTGACGCGGGCGCGAAGGTCTACATTTCGTCGCGCAAAGCAGACGTGTGCGAGGCATTGGCGGCAGAGCTGAGTAAATCGGGAACGTGCATCGCGATCCCTGCGGACCTGTCGAGCGAGTCGGAGTGCTCGCGCTTAGCTCAAGAGATTGCGTCGCGAGAAGACCACCTCGATGTACTGATTAACAATGCGGGTGCGACCTGGGGCGCGCCAATGGCCGAGTACGACGAGTCCGCATTCGAACGGGTACTCGCACTCAACGTCAAAGGCGTCTTTCACCTGACCAAATTTCTTCGCCCTCTGCTCGAGGCACACGGCTCGGCTGATGAGCCGAGTCGCGTTATCAATATTGGATCCATTGATGGCATCCACGTTCCGATCATGGAGACCTACGCCTACTCCGCATCCAAGGCCGCTGTTCATCAGCTCACGCGGCACCTCGCTAAGGCCCTCGCTCCGAACGTCACAGTCAACGCCATTGCTCCGGGTCCCTTCGAATCGAAAATGATGAAGTCGACTCTGGAAGCATTCGGCGACACCATTGCCAAGGGCGCACCGATGAAGAGAATTGGTCGCCCCGACGATATGGCCGGAGCTGCCATATTTCTTTCATCACGAGCCGCGAGCTACATCACCGGAGTGATTCTTCCCGTCGACGGCGGAATCGCAACGGTGGCTTAGGCCGGCGCTCGTCCGAGCGTCGCGTACAGCGTGGTCCTCACGTTGTTACGGATGAGCACAATTTTGATGCGCTGACCAACGTGACTTCGATGTATGGCCGTGGTGACGTCGGTGGCGGAGCCAATAGTTCGACTACCGATCTGAACAATGATGTCGCCTTGGCGAATGCCTGCTGCGTCCGCTGAGTCACCGGGAACTACCGCGAGCACTAGCGCACCGGACTTGGTTGTAAATCCGTACGAGCGCGCGACCGCGGGAGTCAGAGTAGAAATCTGCACCCCGAGGTAGGCACCACTGGAGTGCGCCGTGCCGCCGCGACGTAGCTGCGCCAACAGCGACTTAATTTTAGAAACGGGTATGGCGAAGCCAATGTTTTGAGCCGACGTGCCGTCGGGCAGAGATCCGGCCACGGCGGTGTTCATTCCAATAACCTGACCAGCCGCGTCGAGCAACGGTCCCCCCGAATTACCAGGGTTAATCGCGGCGTCGGTTTGGATCATGTTGTGCAAGGTCTCACTGCTCGATCCGTTGCCCGCCGTGACGGTGCGACCAAGAGCGGACACAATGCCCTCGGTCACTGAAGGGGTCCCCGCCGCGAGACCGAGAGCGTTACCAATGGCGAGCACTGAATCACCGGTAACCAAAAGGTCCGAGTTGCCGAGAGTGACCGTGGGCAGATTGCTTTGACCTTGCGCGCGAATGAGTGCCACGTCCTCGCTCGGATCGGATCCAACGAGTACCGCGGGGATAGCCGCTGTTGATCCCGAAAGGGTGACCGTGACCGTTCCGCCGGCTGCCGCGGCGGCAATGACGTGATTATTGGTCACAATCAGCCCGTCGGCGGTAATGATCATGCCGGTCCCCTGGTCCTCCTGAGAGGCGGTGCGAACGTCAATGGAAACAACTGACGGGGTGACTTGATTGACGAGCGCGGGAATGGTCTTGCCGCTCGAGAGCAGCTGACCGGTCGGAGCGTCGTTGGAGGTCCTAATGACGTAGGTGGGCTTGGAGGAACTGGAGGCGAAATGGCCCGCCAGTCCACCAATGAGGCCCGCTACGAGCAACAGCGAAACCCGTTGGGTCCAATCGGTTCGACGTTTTGCCACCTGGCTGGACAGTTCGCTCGCCGAGGAGACGGGAATCAACGCCGTTGGTGAACCCGGAGTTGGCCATACGGCCGTGGGCGACGGTGCCGCGCTGGCCGGTTGTGGCGCCGTCTCGCTCGAAGCAGGGGCCTCGGGCGTGCTCGAGTGAGCTGCAGGCGAACTCCACTCGTCCGACGGAACATTCGAACTTGAACCGCTCAGATCGCTCATGAGGTCATGCTATGCAACGCTCATAAGAATCGATTGAAAATCGCCTTAAATTTCTCGACCAGGTAAACCGGTTAGATTAGACGGGCTATGTCGCGACGCATTGATATCGAGATCACGAGTATTAACGGCCCGACCGCCACTTGGCGAGCCGCCGGAGCGCGTCAGCCGAAGGGTGTGCTGAACGTCAGTCTGCTCGCCAGCGGATTCACCGTCGGCGGCACCTATCGAGCTGAGATTGAACAGGACATGGAGAGCATTGAAGTTCTCTCCGTCGCGCCGCCGAAAACGGCGTCGCCCATGGATCCTCGAAATGAACGCATCAGTATTTTGGTCCCCGAGCAAAAGGGTCCTGACGTACAAGTGATTTACGCCCCTAAGGGTCGCGGACGTCGAGATGACGATCGATCCGATCGTGGTTCTCGCAGCGATCGACCCCGCAGCGGAGGTCCTCGCGAGCGAAAGAGTTCTGACGGAGCGTCACGACCCGCACGCGGAGCTCGCCCGACTTCGGATCGAAGCGGAGCGGACCGCGCACCGTCGGATCGAAGCAGCAGTGAGCGTCCCACTAGTGATCGTCCTCGTTCCCCACGTGCGAGCACGGACCGCGATGGATCACGTTCCACCGATCGACGCGCACCGCGCGGAGCCGGTGGCGCACGACCCGCCGGTCCCGCTCAGCCTCCCGTCACCACCACCTTTCGAAACGCGCTGCTCGCATCGCTGTCGGCCGAACAACTTCCCGTCGCGGAACAACTTCTGCGCGGAGGCATGCCGTCAGTTCGCCAAGCGGTCGCTGAGCAAAACCGAAACGCCGAAGCTCAAGGACGCCCGACGATCAATGCCGAGGTAATTGACCGGATTGCAGAAGAGTTGCTCGGCAAGACGAATCTCGCTTTCTGGAAAGATCGTGCGGCCGGAGCGATTGGTGCGGGCAAGGAGTTGCGTCTGCGCGACCTGCGCGCCGTCGTGACATCTTCAAAGACGGTCAATCTCGACGACGAAGCACGCGTTCAACACAAAGAACTCCAGAGCGCACTTAACGCCCGCGTCGAGGCACTGCGCACGGAGTGGACCGCCAAGTTGGATCGCGCTCTGGAGAACTCTGACGTTCTCGAGGCGTTGCGACTCACTATTCGTACTCCCGAGCCCACGACGCGCGTGAGCTCAGAAGCCGCCGCCAAGATTGTCTCGATGACGTCGGCGGCATTAACGGCCGAGACGTCGCCGGCAATGTGGAAAGAGATTGTTAATACAGCGGTTGAGTCGCCTGTTCGACGCCTCATCAAGCCCGTCGGCATTCCGGCGGACGCCGAGTGCAGCGCCCTCGCGGTTAAAAATGCTGGTTCGATTCCCGAGTTCGCCAAGTTGCTCGGTATGAAGGTTCCGCCTCCACCACCGCCGACTAAGCCCGCTCGTCCGGTTCGTCGAACCCCTTCGCCCCGTCGCTCATAGTTAGTCGGCGGGCCTTCCAACCCGCAGATTCAAATAGCGATTTCATGGCTCGATCCCCCGGCAGTACCCAGGCATCAACGGGCGCAGAGTCGCGGCCGAGAGCGTCGCGAACGAGGGCCTGAGCTACGCCCTGGCGACGAAAGTCGCGGTCGACGTAGATGCCCACAATGCAGCGAGAGTCGAGCGAGCAGACCAGGATTCCCGCCAGGACTTCCTCTCGGTAGGCGCCCTGGACGCACTGATTCTCTAGGAGTAAATCGACCAGCGACTTACCCGCACCACTCGGCAAAAGCGCGAGAATCTCGTTCTCTAGTTGTGCTCCACCTCGGTGGCTACGCAGATCGCTCAGCGCACGTTCAACGAGAGGTCCTAACGCGCCATCGGCGACCTGAATCGCCGAAATGCTGAGCGTCATCCCGCCGATCTCGCCACGGCGGCCAAGATCGTCTTTCGTTGACGAGTGGCACTTTCATACTTTTCGACCTGTTTGAGTTCCGCGGCGGTCAAGCCCGCGAGGAGCGGGACAATCTGTGACGCCGACAGATTGACGTAATCCGTAATGCACCTAGGCGGCGAAACTTTCGACGTCGGCGCGCTCGGTGCCGCAGTCGGTGTCACCGGTTCTTCGGAGGCAACGGGAGTACTAAGCCACTGTTTCACCTTGGCTGACGTCGCGAGAACGGTTAACTGTCCAATTGCTCGGGCCTGGCGCACTTCGCTACCGAGGCGTTCGGAGGTGTCGGCGAGCGGCGAGTCAGCGATGGCCTTGTTCGAAAGGGCTACCACCGACTGAAAGATGCGCTCAGTTGAATTAATGAGTGACTTGACGGGACCTTCGTCACACGCAGTCACGACAGAGAGTCCTCTCACGGTCAGCCAGTTGGCTCATCTTTTTCAGTAGGCGACAGCGCTTGCAGCGAAACTCATCATCCTGTTTGGGCAGGACGGACTCGGCGGGATCGGTCTTGTCCTCAACTTCGGGCGGTCCGTCTTCGTCGTCGTCCGGCTCGGTCGTGAGCCGCATGGTTTCGGCGAGCACTTCGTCGAGAGCTAGCTCCACGTCTTGATCGAGCGTCAGATCGTCTTCATCATCGACGGCCGCAACTTCCACCTCAGCAACTACGTCGTCCTCTTCGTCGACTAGATCAACGTCGTCACCCTCAGCTTCGGGGTCCGCGTCGACGTCAACAATCGCGCCTTCTTCAATGAGGTCATCGCCCTCTACTTCGGCGTCGAAACCGTCGGCGAGGTCCTCCTCATCAAATACTTCTTCTTCTTCAATATCGTCGGCCATAGTAAATCCTTCGGTTAGGCGGTGGCAGCATAGACCGTTCACCCATGCGTCAAGCGCAAATTGGTGAAACGAACTGGCTTAGTTAAGAAATACTTAAAGTCGGAAGCGTGACCGATTCGATTCTGCGGCGCGTTCGGCAGCGAGTCGCTCTAGATCGGTGTCAGAGAAATCTACGTACTGCATTGACTCGGCCACCAGTTCATGTCCGGCCACCGTGGCGATCAGTCGGTGCATCTCGTGCGCCACTCGTCGGTAACTGGGGTGGCCCTGGGGACCCGAACGAAGCTCAATGAGGTGCATGGCTTCGCGGGCGTTCATTTGGATGACGTAGCGAATTCGAAAGGCGAGGGCAACGGAGTACTGGGCCTGGTTGGGATAATCGTTGGTCAATGTCTCATAGAGATCGCGGCTGCGTTCCAGTGAACTGATGTACTCCGCGCTCAGTCCCGCTTCGGTGATGACGTCGGGAATATCAAATCCGAGTTCGGTGCTTAGCGGTTGCCACTCAATGGTCGCGAGACGGTGCCGTTGGAGATCCCTGAACGCGCCGTAGTCGGTGACTAATTCGAATCGGTAGTCGGTTCGCTCAAAGGCTCGACTCGGCTTGTGGCGCCGATTGGTGCGCTCGCCCACGTAGGTAAACATGAGTTCTCGACGCTGCAGGCCCGTGAGCGATTTCATGATTCGATGCGCACTGTCGTGAGTGACGTTGCCGTTGGCAAAGAGAATTGATTCCAGAATGCGATCTTCGCCTTCGGGGTCAAAGCCCACCAGCGTTACTGATTCGCCGGCCTCGTTGTCGTCGAGTCCCATGGACAAACTTGCGACGAGTTGGCTGGTGGCGGTTTTGGACTCCGCCAAATACTCACTCCATTTCACGCCGCGATCTTTGACCTCAACTCGGCGCAAAAAAGAGGGAATCACCTTGCTGAGTTCGGTCAACATCAGGTCGGAGTAGGAACGAACTTCGCGCAGCGGGTGAGCGCGCATGCGCAGCAACAGGGCCTCGTATCCCTGCCCGGATCCGTAGATGCCCATGTTAGAAAGCGCACTGGCCGGTAACAGTCCCCGCACGGCGTCGAGGGCCTTGGCACGAATGGCTTGACGGTACGCGAAGTCGGTGTCCTCGGGCGTCTTGGGATAGCGATGCGTCAACCATTCCGACAACTTCGGCAACATATCGGCGTACGTATCAAACATACGGTCCATTTCGCCGACGTAGCGCGCCCCGTAACGAGACTCCAAAATTTCCTGGTCGCGATAGAACCGGTAGTGACCGTTGCTTAAGCGTCGGTCGTAGCCCAAATAGCGAGTCGACTGTTCGAGGTAACTCATCAGGCGTCCCCACTCGAGGACTTTGGTCAGCACGTTGCTCGCTTGCTCGCAGGCGAGGTGCACTCCCCCGAGTTGCGCCACCGAGTCGTCACCGTATTCGTAGAAGACCTTTTGGTAGAGCTCTTCGGCGCGTCCGAGGCCAATGGTCGCATCAATCGACACGTCACCCGTTAGGTCGAGGTCACCAACGAATTCGTCAAGAAAAAGTCGTCGCAAACTCTTGGACGAGCGTGAGTAGCGAGCAAAAAGAGCTCCCTTCACCACCTCGGGCAGATTCACCAGAGCGAAGACCGGCCCCTCGAGATTCGTGAAGTAGCGACGCAGCACGGCGGCCTCTTCGGCGGTGAACTCTTCGGCGACGTACTGGTGCATGGACTATGCAGATTAGAGGGCGCGCTTGGCGCTCGGAGGGATGACGGAGACGCCGGCCACGACGCTGCGAATGATGCCCGAACGGGCCTCTTCCGCGCAGTTCGCCAACTCGGTTCCGGGGCACAGTCGAGCGAGCTGCTCGCAGAGATCGCCCACCTGTTTGGCGTTTCGAACAAAATCACCCGGCGACAACTGCCCGGCGTCGTGCTCGGCAATCTCGAGAACCGTCGTCAGCGGTGCCCCCCGTACCCACGCAGCAATGGTGCTAGCGAAGCCGGGGTCGGGGTCCTTGGCGTGACGGACCTGGTAGCGGTCCTCCACCTCGCTGACGTACGCCGCGAGTCCTATGACCGAGCCGACCCGTTGGTTGATGTCACTTCGGCGCTGGTCGCCGAGACGGTCATTTCTGACGCGTTGCTTACGGGTGGGGGTCTGGCGGTGCGGGCCGCTTCGTTTAGCCCGTTTGGGTTCATAAACAAACGACGACAGCACCGCAGCAATCGTGGCGGGCTCGGCGTCATCAAAGACTCCTGATCGCAGGGCTTCGGTAATTAACAGATCGCACTCGTGATACACCGATCTCAACTGTTCACCGCCGTCAGTCAGGGTCCACTCTTTGGCGTAGCCCAGGTCCTCTAAGACGTGATGACGCGCGGACATCAGTTCGGCCAATGATCGCCGCGTTCCCGCGGCACGACGGTCCGCTTCGAACTGCGCGTAGCTCTTGCGCAAGATCTCATGAGCTGTTTCGGAGTCAAAATGGTGGATCAGGTTCGCCGTGAAGTTGTAGGTCGGTCGAAAGGAACTGTGAAGGTCCGGCGGGGGCGAAATGGCCACGCGGCCAATGTCCACCATGGACGTCTCGGTGGCAAAGCAGATCACGGCGTGACCCTCATCATCGAGTCCTCGACGGCCAGCTCGCCCGGTCAGTTGGGCAAATTCGCCGCTCGTTAACAGATGTCGGCCGTCGTCGGAGTACTTATTGAATCGTTCGAGGACCACCGATCGCGCCGGCATATTCACTCCGAGTGCCAGCGTCTCGGTAGCAAACACGACGCCGAGAAGATTGGCCTCGAAGCAGGCCTCGACGATTTCGCGAAATGCCGGCACCATTCCCGCATGGTGCGCCGCGATCCCTCGTTCGAGCGCCTCGACGAATTCGTGGAACTCCAGAGCTTGTAGATCATCGTCGGAGAAATCTCCGACTTTGCCGGCCGCGATTGCACGAATCTCGAGACGCTCTTCGGGAGACGTAAACAACAATCCGTCGCGGCGAACTTGGCGCACCGCCTCATCACACGCGGCGCGCGAGAAAATGAAAACAATGGCGGGCAACAGATCCTGGCCGTCCATGACTTGGAGGAGTTCGCTGCGACGTGGAGAACGAAAAGGCGGTGGTGGCGCCGAGGATTTAGGGCCCTTCCAATGCGGACCGGGTCGAAATTTGCGGGTGGTCTTCATCAACGCGT
Source organism: Actinomycetes bacterium (assembly GCA_025352305.1). Classification (GTDB taxonomy): domain Bacteria; phylum Actinomycetota; class Acidimicrobiia; order Acidimicrobiales; family RAAP-2; genus RAAP-2. Next base: position 3,171 of record JANXTQ010000068.1, on the reverse strand, counting down.
CGATTCGACGCGCCTCGTCGGACAACTTGTGATCTTTCAGCAGATCAATCAACTCGGGCAGTTCTTGAGCACGTCGAACAATGGCCACGTGATTGTGAAGACTGATGGGCCGAGTGGACTCGAGAACGACGCGCGTCGTGCCGCGCACTTCGCTTAGCCACTCTCCGAGTACCGAGGCGTTGGACACGGTGGCCGACAGCGCCACGAACTGCACGGCCGAGGGCGTGAGAATGATGACTTCCTCCCACACTCCCCCACGAAAGGGATCCTGGAGAAAGTGGACTTCGTCGAGAACAACGAGACCGAGGTCACGGGTCTGGTGCGATTCGCCCAGCAACATGTTGCGCAGTACTTCAGTGGTCATGACAACGACCGGTGCATCACGGTTTATGGACGCGTCGCCAGTGAGCAGTCCGATCTTGCTCTCTCCGTAGCGGCGAGCGAGTTCGTGATACTTCTGATTCGACAGCGCTTTGAGTGGAGTGGTGTAGAAACTGCGTTTGCCCGCCTCGAGTTGACGCTCAATGGCGTAGGTCGCAATCAGTGTCTTGCCGGAACCGGTCGGGGCGCTGACGAGAACGTTCTCCGCGTTGTCAATGACATCAAAGGCTTCGAGTTGGAACTCATCGATTCCAAAACCTAAGGCCGCGAGAAACTGTTCGCGCCGTGCGGACGAGCTCACTTGTGCAGGAGTTTGCCAACGCCAATGGCGCCGAAGTAAAAGATAATGAGCGGGATCATGAGCGCAAACATGGAAAACGGATCTCCGCTCGGCGTAAAGACCGCCGCGGCGACCGAGATGGCAATGAGCGCGTAGCGCCACGCGTGCAGCAACTGCTTCGACGTCACGACACCCGCTAACTCCAAGCTCACCAAGATGACGGGAAACTCAAAAGTGATGCCAAAAGCAGTCATCATCAAAATAATGAGACTCAAATAGGCGTTGGGCGTGTACTGATTCTGCAACTCCGGTCCGCCAATGGCTTGAAGGAATTTAAGCGCGTGGCCGAAGCTGAAAAAGCCCATGCCGGCTCCGCCGAGAAAGAAGACAATGGACGCGGCGACGAACGGTATGGCGTACTTCTTCTCCTTGGCCTTGAGACCCGGAGTAATGAATCGCCATATTTGAAAAAAGACAATCGGCGACGCGAGCAGGATTCCGCCAAAGAGCGCAATCTTGATCCGCAGTGAGAGGCCCATGAGCGGTTCGAGAACGAGAAAGTGACAGCCGTGATGTTGAGTCTGACAGTACGGCTCGGCGAGGAAACGAAGAATTTGGGGATAGTCAACGAAGGCAAAAATACCCAGAATGAAGACCGCGCCAAAACTAATCAGGGTCCGACGGCGAGCTTCGCGAAGGTGTTCGCCAATAGACATGCCCGCAGCGGCGCGGAGGGAGGACTTAGTAGTGGGCGACATGAACTAGTTGAGCGACGGGTCCGAGTAAGCGGGCTCGCTGGTCTCCTTGTCGTAACCGCGATTTGCGGGAGGCGGCGTATGCAGCTGAGGCGCGTCACCGTCAGTTGCTGATCCGTCGTGGGTTTCTAGTTCCTCACCGGTACTCGTTACCACCGTCGGTGATGCCGGTTCGGTTGCCCGATCGGCCAAACTATTGAGGATATTGACGGGGTTGCGCGCCATGCGCACAATGTCCGAACCCGATGGCAGATCCGGAACAACTTCACGAACTTCGGATTCAATCTTTTCTCGAAGCGATCTCAGCGAGTTCCACGCATTGCCGAGGGTCTTGGCTACCTCGGGAAGCTTGTCGGGTCCCATGACTACCAAGATCACCGCAACGATGATCAAGATCTTGATGGGACTCAGGCTGAACACAGGGACATTCTACGGCGCTGCGTGTCCTGCGTGGCTACAGGAAAGTGAAACGTGACAGCGGCCACACTCTCAAAAACACCTTGCCCACGATGTAGCGGTGATTGACGACTCCCCAGTAGCGGCTGTCGCATGAGCCGGGATGATTGTCGCCCATCACGTAGTAACTATTTTTGGGAATAACGAAATAGGTCTTACCGGGGCTGACGGGAATCTGCGTCTGCAGCGGTTCAATATGAGTCCAGGTCTCTTTAACCCGATGCGCGGGGCCGTTGCCGTCTGAGTAGTAAATCGTATTGTTCACCGACCAGATGTGCTCACCCGGCAATCCAACGACCCGCTTAACGAGATCTTTGACCGGCGGAGGTCCGCAATCTTCGGCCGGAGGACGCGCGAAGACAATGATGTCGCCGCGATTGACCGTTCCCCAGGTGATGCTCAACTTCGACACAATGATCATGTCGCCCTTTTGAAGGGTTGGTTCCATTGAACCCGAAGGAATATAAAACGTCTCAAAGACGTACGTACGCATGAAAAGTGCCGCTAACAGGGCGCACAGAATGATGACGATCCACTCAATGATCCATCGCACGACCTTGTGGCGATGCCACGCATCAACTAGAGGCGCCGGTTCGTTCGCGCCAGCAATTTCCTCGCGTGAATCGTCGATTTTCTCACTATTCACGTCACTGTCCACCGAGCGAGGCTACTCGCCCCTTTCATGGACTCACGAGCACCGTGGGTTCTCACAAAGAGTTGAGAAGTCGGTCGAAACGTTCGTCGTGGCTCTTGAAGGGATCCTTGAGCATCAGAGTTCGCTGTAGTTGATCGTTGAGTTTGAGGTGTACCCAATCAACGGTGAAGTCCCGGTTACGTTCATTGGCTCTCTTGACAAATGCTCCGCGCATTCGCGCACGCGTTGACTGCGGCGGCGTAGTGGTCGCCACAGTTACCTGTTGGTCGCTCACCATGCGCTGAACCTGATTTTTGGCGTCGAGTCGGTAGTACAAGCCCCGCGACCGATTGGTGTCGTGATACAGCAGGTCAATCATGTTGACCTTGGGGTGAGTGAGCGCGATCTGCTCACGTTCTCGCAGTTGTTCAATGAGGCGGTACTTTGCCACCCAGTCGATCTCTCGGTGAAGTTCGAGCGGATCTTTTCGAAGTTGAGTGAGAACTTCGCGCCACAGTCGAACGGCGTGTTGTAAATCCTCGGGCAAAGTCCGCGACGCCGCGTACAGTTCGGCGCGATCACAGAGATCCTCTTGGAGCTCGAGCGCCGTCAGCTCACGCCCGTTCATGAGTCGAATCGGACGCTCACTGAAGAGATCTGTCGAG
>JANXTQ010000055.1 GCA_025352305.1 Actinomycetes bacterium | reverse complement strand
GCTCGTCACACCCTTCGTCCCGATCAGTTGGTGACCTTCTTTGGCTTGTCGATGTTTCTGACAACCCCGGTGCGAACTTCGATTGAGTACATCATCGCGACGACGCGCGCTTACGTCGGAGCGCGAAAAATCCTCGCGATTCTCAACACCACGTCGCCCCTCGTCGATCCGCCACACCCGACGCCGTGGCCCACCACGATTGCTCAGTACCGCGACGCCCGTAGTGGCGTGGTAATTCAACACGGCACTCTCGGTGCGCTCGTCACCGAGACGCCCGCCGAGGCGGCGCAAATTGCCGACCGACTCGGTCACTTCGTGCCCGACGTCGCTGGCGTGACGATTGACGACACCCCGATAAATCAGTTTTCTGTCGCCGACACTCGCCAGCACATTGTCGTGAGTGAAGTAGAACCCCGTCTGTTTTCCGGCGACGTGCGCAGCGAACTGGCTCCGCACGGACACCTGAGTGACGCCGAACTGCTGAGTGCGCTCGACGCAGTCAGTGGTCGCGACATTCTCGAAGCGATTGATGGTGGGCTCGACGCCGTCGTTGAAGAACGCGGACGAAGTTTTTCAGGTGGTCAACGTCAGCGTTTGGCGCTGGCGCGCGCACTACTGATTGACGCCGACCTCCTCATTCTCGTAGAACCCACGTCGGCCGTCGACGCACATACCGAAAGTCGCATTGCCAAAGGTTTGCGCTCCGCGCGCGCCGGACGCACCACCCTGATTGCCACGTCCAGTCCGCTGATGCTGGAGCAGGTGGATCACGTAACGGTAATTAACGATGGTTGCGTCGCGGTGCAGGGCACCCACTCGGATCTACTAGAAAAAAGTGCCCTCTACCGGCGAATTGTTTTGAGGGGAGAAGAGCAGTGAGCGTTCTTCCTATTGCCAATCGCACCCAGGTGCGCACTGAGGCCAAGGCCATCGTTGCTCGCCACCGCCGAGAACTCGCCGTGATGCTCGTGTTGTACGCCCTCGGTTCCATTGCGGCGCTGGTCGCTCCGTGGAAAATTGGCCAACTCACCGGTCTGGCCGAATCCAACCGACTGACGGGCCACAGCATTGACCTGCTCGTGGGGGAAATTCTGGTGACCTCGCTCGCGAGTGCGGGCTTTGCGTATTTGGCGCGTCGTCGCAGTTACATCATGGGCGAGACAATTTTTGGCGAACTGCGCGAAAATTTTCTCGAGAGCGTGCTGGAACTGCCCCTGATTGTCGTCGAACGCGCCGGCACGGGCGACTTGCTGAGTCGCACTACCAATGATATTGAAGCCATTTCGCGCACGGTGCGCTTTGCCGTACCCGAGTGGCTTGTTGCCATGATGCAAACAGTGTTGACCCTCGGGGCCATGGTTCTCGTGAGTCCCCTCTGTGCGCTCGCGGGCCTCGTCTCGCTTCCGTTCTTAGCGTTTTCAACCCGGCGCTATTTACGATTCGCCGCCCCGGGTTATTTGCGAGAGCGCTCGAGCTACTCCACGTTGTCGGGCACGGTGGCTGAAACGGCCGAAGGGGCGCGCACCATTGACGCCCAGCGACTCAATCGTCGCCAACAAACTCGCGTTGAATCCAATATTCGCGAGTCCTTCTACGCCGAGATGTACACCTTGGTGTTGCGAATGAACTGGTTTCCCATCGTCGATGGATCGTTCGCGCTCGCCATTGCCGCCACGTTGTCGTGGAGCGGGTGGCTCCACATTTCACATCCGTCTCTGGTCTCCATTGGCGCTGCGACCAGCGTGACTCTCTACGCCATTCAGCTCAATGACCCGCTCGATCGTGTCATTAGTTGGCTTGACGAACTTCAAGTGGGCCAGACCAGTTTTGCCCGCCTTATTGGTGTGTCGGCCGTGCGCGATGATCGCGTTCGAGAAAGCCACGAGCCGAGTGACGAAACCATCACGGTGACCAACGTGCGCTACTCCTACCGCGAGGGACACGACGTCTTGCACGGCGTTGATTTGGTGGTTCGTCCCGGCGAGCGTCTCGCCATGGTCGGTCCGTCCGGTGCGGGAAAGTCGACACTCGGACGCTTGATTGCGGGAATCGACGCGCCGCGCACGGGAGCCGTGAGAGTCGGTGACGTCTCGCTCAGTGACATGCCGTTAGAGATGCTGCGTCGCCACGTCGCCCTCGTTACTCAGGAGCACCATATTTTCATTGGAACACTGAGGGAGAATCTGGCACTCGCGAAGCCGAGCGCCACGGAAGCAGAAATCGAGCGTGCTCTCGACGCCGTTGATGCCCTGGACTGGGTAACGGCGCTGTCCGATGGCGTATTGACGGAGCTCGGATCAACGGGGTACGCGCTCACTCCGGCCCAAGCTCAACAGTTGGCGCTCGCGCGACTCGTTCTGAGCAACCCGCACACTCTGGTCCTCGATGAAGCAACGGCCCTGCTCGATCCGCGAGCGGCGCGACACTTAGAACGCTCCCTCAGCGCGGTGTTAGCCGGGCGAACCGTCATTGCGATTGCTCACCGACTCCATACCGCACACGACGCTGATCGCGTTGCGGTGGTGTTGGACGGAAAGATCGTCGAACTTGGGACGCACGACGAACTTCTCCAGTTGGGCGGAGAGTATGCATCGCTGTGGAGTAGTTGGAGAAACGAGCCCACGAACGTTTCGTAGTCCGACTTGAGCGAGAACCTCGAGGTAGTTCGAAGCCCAAATAATGCCCCATTAGGCTCACGCTGTGGCGCGTGGACCCCTGCTGACTGCCGCCGACGTGGCGCGATGTCCACATCGCGTGGCTCTCGACCGAGGTTCAGAAGTTTTCGCGCCCGAAGAGCACCATTCGACCGAAATTGTGCGACGAATCCGCGACGCGTCCGATCACCGAACTGAAATTTTTGACCGCCTGCGCCAACTGCATCCCGACAGCGTCGAGGCTCGCGGCGTTCCCGCAACAATGGCCGCCCTGCTGAGCGGCGCATCGGTCATTTTGCAAGCTCGCTTTTTGCCCGTCGATTCTCCGACGCGTACCGCGAGCACCGACGTGTTGTTGCGAACGGGAGAACGAGACGGAGTTCCCACGTTTGCTCCCCTCATCATCAAGTACAACGAAATTATTGAGATTGCGTCGACGCGACGCCTGTTGGAAGGCTCGTTGGAACTGCTCAGTCCCGAGAGCGCGCAGTGGGTCGGTGGAATCGGCGTTCGCCGAAACGACACGATGATGCGAAACGGGCTGTCTCTATGTCACTCGACTCGCGTGCTCGAATCGCTCGGTTACGCCGACCCCCTTCATCGCGCAGGAGTAATCGATCGACACGGTCGCCTGTGGTGGTTTGAATTGGACAACGAAGACTGTGGGCGCTGGACTCTGGCGAAGTACGACGAAGCGTACGCTCAGCGCTACGAAGTGTTACGAGCCCACGAACTCTGGCGTAACGACGATGGGCCCTTTCCCACTGTTCCCTTCTGGCATCGCGAATGTCCGAACTGTCCGTACCACGCTCACTGTGAATCTCAGCTCGAAGTAACCGACGACGTCTCGCTCGTGC
>JANXTQ010000042.1 GCA_025352305.1 Actinomycetes bacterium | reverse complement strand
GTCTCGCTATTGGCCTGGGCAATATTGCGATCCTCGCGCTCGGTGTTTCTCTACCGCTGCCCGAGGGACTGCGCAAGTCAATGATTGTCATGAGCGTGATTTTCGAAGCCACCAGGTAGAAACGGGCGTCGAAATTGGGGTGCCGTGCGTGCGACGCACAACGTCAAACTCTCGGTGTTACCCTTCGATAAGAAGTTCAAATAAGGAGCGCTCTATGTTGCAACTTTCACACCGAGCCCGCTTTGGCACCGCCGCGATCGTTATCGCAGCGGTACTCGGAGCGAGTGGCACCGCTCTCGCTGTCAGCGTGACGCGTTCACACTCTCAACCCGCAACAACCTATCCAGCGTGCACGGCCTCAACCCTCGTGAACTGGATCGATACTGCCGGAAACGGCGCCGCCGGTTCCTTGTACTACCAACTCAAATTCACGAACTTGTCCGGTCATACCTGCACCATGAACGGCTACCCGGGCGTTTCAGGGGTAAACCTCTCCGGTGCGCAGTTAGGTTCGGCCGCGAGTCGAAGTACTACCTCACATCACTCCGTGAACGTGACGAACAACGGCACCGTCAGTGCTCAATTGCGCATCGTGAACGTCGGCAATTACACGCCATCCAGCTGCCACATGACCATGGCCGCGGGACTGCGGGTGTACGCACCGAATCAGACTCTCTCCAAGATCATTCCGTTTCCCTTCAGCGCGTGTTCGAGGAGCGGGAATCTTTACTTGAGCGTCGGACCCGTCACGAAACCGTAGGTAACAGGGGCGACGCGTCGCCAACGAAGGAGAGTGCGTGGCGCCGTTGCGGACAATGATCGCGCGTGCCAACTCGCGCGTTTACAGTTTCGCAAATAGACATCCCGCGGTCGGTCCGTTGGTCTTCGTGTCCTCGATTCTGTACTTCTTCATCCAGATCACCGTGGCGTGGGTGTGGTCCCCGCCGTACAGCGTCGTGACTAATGCCATTAGCGATCTCGGCAACTCGGCATGTGGGCCTTACCGCGGTGCCTACGTTTGCTCGTCGCGACATTGGCTCATGAACGTTGGCTTTGTTGGTCTAGGGCTGATCATGGCTGTTGGATCATGGCTGATCTTTCAGGAGTTCACCGAACATTCGCCTCGCCAACGGCTCTTCGCCAAAGCTGGTTTTTCACTCATGGCTGCGGCGGGAGTCGGCACCGTGCTCGTAGGAGTTTTCCCCGAGAACACCGTTCACGCAATGCATCTCTTGGGCGCGGGTCTCGCTATTGGACTGGGCAATATTGCGATCCTCGCGCTCGGTGTTTCTCTACCGCTGCCCGAGGGACTGCGCAAGTCAATGATTGTCATGAGCGTGATTTCGCTCAGCGCCTTGGTTCTCTTCACCGCGAACCGCGACATGGGAATTGGACCGGGTTCGATGGAACGCATTGCGGCCTACCCCGAAACTTTCTGGTTGATTCGATTTGGTCTCTACATGACCAAGAGTCACCGAACCCGAGCAGTTCCAGCTACGTAGTTCGCCGACTCGTTCTGGCGACACGCCGTATACCTAGAGCAGTGCGTCGATCTGGTTCATAGCAGCCTTCATGCCTTCTTCCATTCCCATGTCCATCACCTGTTGCATCTGCTGCGTCGAGGCGAAATGCGTCTGGATCCGCATGGAGCTTCGTTCGCCGTCGAGAGCAGTGATCCTGACGGAGGTCGTTGTAACCGGCATCTCCAAATTTGCGGAACCTTCGTGGTCAGCGAAGCCGTCGGTGAACTTCAAGTGCGTTGGTTCCTCAACCACATCGACGGTCCACCATCCATCTACGCGCTCGCCGTTTGGCCCGCTCATGTAGTACCAAACACGACCTCCCGGCACGAGATCATGCTCGACGAACGTGGCGGGAAAGGTGGGTGGACCCCACCATTTTTCGAGGAGTCGCGGATCGGACCACAGCTGCCAGACCCGCTGCGGTGACGCGGACAGTTCGCTAACTATCGTCATCACGAGACTGTCAAGATTTACGTCAACATTGGTTACGGGCATACTCAGTGTCCACTTTCTGTATCGCTTTGCAGTAAATCGTCAAATCGGTCCAACCGTCCTCGCCAGAGCTGTTCGAATTCGCCGAGTAGTTCACTCGCGCGCCTCAGCCCGCTGCGCTCGGCGACCACTAACTGTTCACGACCTCGGCGCTGTTTGCTCACGAGGCCCGCTCGCTCCAGCACCGTTACGTGCTTTTGAACGGCGGCGAAGCTCATGGGATACGCGAGAGCCAGGGTAGAAATCGACGGAGAGTTGCGAACGCAACGCGTCATCATGTCGCGCCGGGTGGCGTCCGACAGGGCGTGGAAGGCTCGATCCGCCCAGAGTTCATTGTCTTTTTCTACAACCATTTAGTTGTACGTTACCCTATTAGTACCGCCGATAACGCCCGGTTTCGATGTGCTCAGGTGCGCGCGGTGCCGTAC
>JANXTQ010000016.1 GCA_025352305.1 Actinomycetes bacterium | reverse complement strand
AAGCGAGTTAGTTTTGTCGCAACGGGTATCAGCAGCGCTAGTCATATTCTCGCAGAATTCTAGGTGAATTTCTTTCGCGAGTTGCGGAGAATTGGACGACTAACGTTTGTCAACGTTGATGAAGGACGTTTTCGAAGATGTCAAATGTTTGAAGCGTTTCAATGAGCTTGAATCGATTCATTTCGACGTAGTTTTTCGAAGTGACGAGATGAGCGTTTCGCCACAACTCAAACGACTGCACCCCCCAAGGTTACTTCGAAAAGGTGCTCGAAGTAACTAGATCCGTCAGTTGGGCGTCACCGAAAGGGCCACTGGGGTCCAACGATGTCAATATGAATGAGTTACATCAAGTTTCCGACAGAGGAATCTCTTCAAGATTTCCGCTACCATAAAGACGCTTCGTCGCCACGTGAAAATTCGCAAGAAATTGAGATTCAAATGTGATCGGAGGGGCCAGGAGAGGTGCGAGAGCGGCCGAATCGGACTCACTGCTAACTTGCTATTTGGTGTAGCGCGAAGTTGAAAAACCTTGCAATTGCTGAGTTTTCATTACAGATTCGAGAGTCAGAATCACTCATATTTCGGAAAATGTGATCGGAATGTGATTGCCGCTGGTCCTTAACCGACGGCGATTGTGAAGACCGGACGCCTGGCCTTCGTCTCGTCAACGTCAACGTCAACGTCTGCGCGAAGTCGCGGGCAAGGTGGAGCGTTAATCGAGGGCCGGTGAATGCCATTGCTGACGTATGTCCGACTGAATATGGAATTTACCAAGCGCGTGAATGATTGTTGGGAAATTCCCAAGACCAGTCACGGGACATGCGAGGAAGTCAATTTCCTCATCCGGCGGCCTGAAAATGCGACGAGGAGTAATACAAGGCAAATCGGCCAAATCGAAAGTTTCGACGGTAGTAATAGGCACATGATAAATAACCCAATGAGAATTGCGAGGAGAGCTCGACGCCATATTGCCGCGAGCAGTAGAAACACCGCCGCAACGACAAGTAGCGCGATATTCCAAACTGTGGTTGAAACGGAGTTGACAATCCATTCGCGACAGATGAGGCCGTAAAGCTGGAATGGTGGCGAACAGTAACCCCGGATGAGTGGGTGCGCAACGAAAGATCCCTCGCTGCCGTCTACGGAAAGCAGAACTGTCCAGTAGGCAGCAAGTGTAAATGCTGCAGCCGACGCCGACAATGTGACCAGCGCCTCGAACTTGCTCAGTCTGAAGAGTGAATCGTCAACGCCATCTACCGATTTCCGCACGTGATAATTACGAGAAAATTGAATTCGCTTCACGGTGTAATTGTGTTTTCCTGACACAATGTCAATGTACTAAATAAATGCATTTGACGATCGACATTTTGCGGTGTAGAACATGTTCGTCGCTTCGTATGGGGGGTTTTTGTTGATGTCGTCATCGCCGTCCAAATTCGTTTTAAGAAGTTTGAGTGAAGAGTACTCTGACGCGAGGTTTGCAATTGATTGCGCAGTGACCGCAGTTCGAAGCACCGCAACGCGGAACTTTCGCAAGTCTTCAGTTCTTCTTGCAACATTTTCGATTGTGCTCGGCGCCGTGGTAGTGGCGCCATCACAAATCGCTGGCGCGATCAATGGCGGAACAATATCGAGCTCTGTATCACCTACACCTAACGGCGTGATTGCGAATGCTTGCACGGGTAGTCCCACTACTTTCGTTCCAGCGATCTCGACAGTGGCTTTTGCCGCAGAAGGTTCGTCCAACACCGTCGAAGCCATTGATGAGACGACCGGAGCAATCGTTGGTCCTCCGATTACCGTCGGCACCAATCCCAGCGGCATTGCGTATTGGAACCCCGTCCAGGGTGACTCACTTGATCCTGAGGTCATCGTCGCGAACAAGGGCAGCAATTCGGTGACAGTCATCGACGCCGTCACCCGGACGGTCATCACGACGATTTCGCTGCCGTCCGGTTCGAGTCCCACTCGCGTTGCTGCTTCACCGAATAGTCCCTATGCGGTGGTCATTGACACTGGAACCGGCAATGTCTCGATCATCAATCTCACGAATAACACCGACGCCGGGGAAATCTTCTTGGCGAGTTCATCGAATCTCCTCAATGACGTCACTTTCGCAGCGAGCGGTTCCGTTGCTTTCGTCTCGAATCGCTCACTTCACAAGATCTTCGTGGTTCAGTACACCGGAGGCTCAGCGCCGTACTTCACCAATGAGACGTCCGACACCTACCACGACTCGACCGTCGACCCGACCGGACTGACGACCGACTTAACGAATCCTTCCTCGAATCTGCTGTTCGTTGGCAACGCACTAACTAGCTCAACCGGATCTTTGCTCGAGTTCAGCTACTCGACCGGAACTGCCTTGACGTCACCGACAACGGTCAAGAGCTTCTCTTCGAGTGAGCCGTGGTTCGTGCAGACCAACACTGGCGCGTCATTGGTCGACGTGCAAATGAACGGATCAAATACAGTCAGTCAGGTCACCGTCTCGACTGGAGCGGTCGCGACGATGCAGGCCACTTCATTTACCAAGGTGACCCAGATTGCCTTATCCACGAGCGGAACCGAACTGCTGACCGCTAACTCAGTAGGTTCCAACGTCGAGGGTTTCTCGACACCTAGTTCAGGCTCTGTTACGAGTGGGATTTACACCACCTCCATGAACGCCACCGTCACTGCCTTCGCGACGGCGCTGCCGATGGCGGCGAGTTGGAACTCCTACGTCTTAACCAGCGCTTCGACATCAAACTTTCTCGTCATCAACGCCGGATCTGCGGCGGTAACCCAGAGTCTCACGGACTCAAATACTCCCATAGCTCTCGCGGTGAGCCCAGATGGTCAGTACGTCTACGTCGCCAATATTTCCTCGATTACGGTGATCAAAACGGCCAACTTTGGTACGTCGACCAGTCCGATCGTCGCAACGATTACTGGTCTACAGGGCACCCAACCCAACACCCCCTCACTTTCGGGTATTGCCGTGAGTCCTTCCGGAGATTCGGTTGTGGTGAGCGACAACGCGAACGGTGCACTCGACGTGATTGACACGAACCCCGCCGATGGCTCGAGTTACAACACCGTTGTCCAGCGCATTGGCGTGCTGGGTTCGGGCAACAACGCCGCACGCAATTTGGTCGCGAGCCCAGTGTTCAGCCCTGACGGTCTTTTCGTTTACTCCAGCGAGTACGCCTCCGGTGGCGGTGGTGGTGTGGTTATTTTGCAGGAAGCTTCGGCCACGACGAGTGGCTACACCTTTAAAGCCGTGAACGAATCGCTCAGCGAGGGCGGCACCACAATGATTGTCCCGTCTACGGTGGCGATCGATCCGGCCAACGAACACCTCTATGTCCTAGGTGGAGCAACCGGCCACGGTGACTACGGCGCACTGTTCGCCTTTTCGATTTCGAGCGACGGGACACTGAACAGCACGTCGACCGGATCAACTGGTCCTCAGTGGATGAGCCTGACTCCGCAGGGCGTCGCATTCTCACCGGAATCAACGGCGCTATTTGTCACCCAGAGTTCTTCAAACACAATGGACTCGGTTACGACGCCCTATGGACCGATCGTCGACAGTTACGGCACCGCGGCGGGGTACGCGGGTAATGTCGCCGTCGCGGGTGACGGAAGCGTCATGGCGGTCACCGTCACACCGCAATGTACCGGGCAGCACAACGAAGTGGATTTGTTCACACCCAATGCTGCGAGTGCCTACGCCCGCGTCTTACTTTCGAGTTCGCCGATCAGCGTCGCTTTTGCTCCCCAGTCCACGCCGCGCGCGCTGGCAGCCAGTGAGTACTTCGGCGGGGCCAACAATCCCGCTGAAGCAGCCGTGAATGACATGCACGACGTCGTCGCCGCGGGAAATCCGAGCGACGCCCCGGGAGCTTCCGGTGGAGTCGATACAGCCACACTCTCGTATTCGATGGCTCTCAGCTCACTGAGCATTCCTGACGTCGGGATCGGTCTCGGTCAAGGCGCGACTTACGACTCGTTGCTTGCATCGAACTCGGGGTT
>JANXTQ010000241.1 GCA_025352305.1 Actinomycetes bacterium | reverse complement strand
TAACCGAGCACCGCAATCTTCTTGTCCTTCAAGATCGCGGGATTCGCATCCGCCTCGTAGTACATCGTGGTCATGACACTCCTTTGTTAACAGTTGTTTTAGTTGTTGGTGCGCCCGAGTCGTGACAGCGCCACACGGCCCGTGCGGTGTAGCTCCACGTCACTGAACGCTTCGAGGCGACGCTCGAACTGATCACACGCCGCCGGAGTACCAGCCAGCATGATGGTGACGGCTCCCGCGTCAACGTCCACGATCGACGCCGACGCATTGGCCACGGCCTCGAGCACTGCGGGACGAGTCAACTCATCTACTTTGACCGACGCGAGCAGCAACTCTCGCTCCACGGCGTCTCGGGGGCTGAGATCCGAAATAGCGACCACGTTGACGAGTTTGTCGAGTTGACCCACGATCTGTTCGAGCGGCGTATTTTCTGCGTCCACGACAATCGTGATGCGACTAAATCGCGCGTGGCCTTCCGCGGGCGCCACGGCGAGGGAATAGATGTTGAACCCACGGCGCGCAAAGAGGCCCGCAATGCGCGCCAACACCCCGGCCTTGTTCTCAACGAGAACCGACAAGATGTGGTGCGTCACGGGCGAGGTGGACGAACTGCCCACGTACGACTCGGGCACGGCGCTCATGAGCGCGCTCCGCGCTGACTCGGATGAACCATGATGTCGTCGTTGGTAGCCCCGGTGGGCACCATTGGAAATACCTTCTCCGAGGAGTCGGTGCGAAAGTCAATAACGACGGGCACGTCGTTAATCTCGTTCGCTTCGGCGATGACCTGCTTCATCTCTGCCGGTGTGCTGGCGCGTAGGCCCACGCAGCCCATGGCTTCAGCCCACTTCACGTAGTCGGGCAGATCGGCGCTCAGATAGACCTCGCTGTAACGCTCCTCGTAGAACATTTCCTGCCACTGGCGTACCATGCCGAGGTACGCATTGTTCAAAATTGCGACCTTGATCGGAATGCCCTCGCTTCGTGCGGTGACCAACTCTTGAGCGGTCATCTGAAAACAGCCATCACCGTCAATGGCCCATACGGTTCGATCGGGACGGCCCACCTTGGCGCCAATGGCCGCGGGAACTCCAAAACCCATTGTTCCCGCTCCACCCGAATTGATCCACGTCCCTGGCTCTTCATACTTCCAGTGCTGCGCCGCCCACATCTGGTGCTGACCCACGCCGGACGCAACAATTGTTCCGGGTGCGGCCGCTTGGGCAATGGCTTCGACCACCGCCTGCGGGCGAAGAAGACCGTCGTCGCTCACCGGGTCGTAGGCCAAGGGGTACTCGGACTGCCACGTTCTCAACTGGGCCCACCACGCCGAGAGGTCGAGCGTCTTACCCGTTGCGGCGTCGAGCGCTCGCACAATGTCGCGAACGTCACCGTGCAAGGCAACGTCGGCGCGGCGCACTTTATTGAACTCAGCGCGATCAATGTCGACGTGAATAATTTTTGCGTCAGGCGCAAATCCGTCCAGTCGACCCGTCACTCGATCGTCGAATCGTGCACCGAGTGAGATCAGGAGATCACTTCGCTGCATAGCCGTGACGGCGCTGTACATTCCGTGCATCCCGGGCATCCCCAAGTGCTGGGGGTGCGAGTCGGGAAAGGCGCCGCGAGCCATCAGAGTCGTCACCACCGGAATTCCGGTTCGCTCCGCAAAGGCGAGCAGTTCTGCGCTGGCGCGCGCCTTTAACGTTCCGCCCCCGACGTAGAGAACGGGGCGCTGGGACTGCTCAATGAGCTCTGCCGCGCGAGTCACCGCCTGTTCGTCAATGTCGAAGCTCGACCGGTAGCCCGGTAGATCCAGTTCATCGACGCTCTCGGGCCACCACCACTGCATGGTTGATTGAGCAACATCTTTAGGAAGGTCCACCAGCACGGGGCCGGGTCGACCGGTCGTCGCGAGGTGAAAGGCCGCCGCGATAATCCGCGGAATCTGGGAAGCACTCTGGACCAAGAAGTTGTGTTTCGTAATGCCCATCGTGATGCCGGTGATATCGCACTCTTGAAAGGCGTCGGTGCCAATCGATTTGGTCGCGACTTGACCCGTGATCACGACCAACGGAGTGGAATCCATATGAGCGTTGGCAATCGGCGTCACGATGTTGGTGGCACCGGGGCCGCTCGTCACGATGGCGACGCCCGGTCGACCCGTCGCCATTGCGTAACCCTCAGCCATGTGGCCCGCCCCTTGTTCGTGGCGCACGAGAATGTGACGAATCGTGGAGTCAATCAGTGGGTCGTATACCGGCAAAATGGCTCCGCCGGGCAGTCCGAAGACGACATCGACCCCTTGATGCTCCAACGACTTGATCAGCGCCTGTGCTCCGGTGAGTTCCACGATGGTCCTTTGTGCAGCTTTTAAATTAAAAAAGACCTCCCGATTCCGGGAGGCCGAAGGTATGTGTGCGGGTTCGCGCCTACCGTCGGCAACTACCTACTACTACTAGACGTGAGGTGATGGTACGCACGAACTCATCTTGACACGCTAAAGGCGCTCGACGCAAGAGCACTCGGCTATAAACCGCGACAGAGCAACTCAAGGTTGGTGATGCGCTTCGCGGTAACGGTGACGACGTTTCCCCCCGCCGCGGTGCAACCTCGATAGTGCCAACTCGCCGGACCAGCGACCGCACGGTACGTACCGGGCGCTAGTTTCACGAAGAAGTGACCATGAGCGCCAATACGCACGTTGATCGTCGCGTCGTGGCCCGAACGAAGAACCAACTGTCCGCTCACTGCTCGACCACTGTTCGCTGGCGCGGGCAAGAACTTGGGCGCTGAGTTCAGCGACCCCATGAGAATTCCCTTGGACGTCGACGAAGTCGACCCGCAGCCCCCGAGAACACTGGCCGCTACGAGCGTCGCTGCGATCTTGACGCCGTAGCGGTGCCGTGGGGCCACACTCACAACTGCACGCTTCGACTTCATGCTCGACCAATTCACGCGGAGGTCACCGCACCGGTCTCAGCACCCTGGACGAGGCGAGCGAACTTCTCGAGGACTCCCGTGCGGTAACGCGGGACAAAAGGCGCTAGTTCACTGCGGCGTCGCTCGAGTTCGGCGGCGTCAACGATCAACTCAATACTGTGGGCGAGCACGTCAATCACGATGCGGTCTCCGTTGGCCACGAGTCCAATTGGGCCCCCGTCGAGCGCTTCGGGTGCAACGTGTCCCACGCAGAAACCGTGGGTGCCGCCGCTGAAGCGACCATCGGTGACGAGCGCGCAGTCGCCACCACGTCCCACACCCTTCATGGCGCCGGTGACGGCGAGCATCTCGCGCATTCCCGGTCCAGCTCTTGGTCCCTCGTAACGAATAACGACGACCGTGCGTGGCTCAATCTCGTTGGCCAAGATCGCTTCCATGGCGGCATCTTCGCCGTCAAAGACGCGCGCCGTTCCCTCGAACTGCAACGTATCGATTCCAGCGACTTTCACCACGGAGCCTTTAGGCGCGAGCGAACCACTCAACACCGCAATGCCCCCTTGGGCGTGGATGGGACTGCTCAGCGGATGAATCACTTTGCCGTCGGGGGCGGGGGCGTTGAACGACGCTAACGACTCTTGCATGCTCAGTCCGCTCACCGTCATGACGTCACCGTGAAGTAGACCCGCTTCGAGCAGATGGGCCAGTACCACCGGCACTCCTCCGATCTCGTCGATATCGGTCATGTGGTAGCGGCCGTGCGGTTTGGTGTCCGCCAAATGCGGGACTTTGGCTCCAATGAGGTTGAAGTCACTCAGCGTCAGGTCCACGCGAGCTTCGTGGGCAATGGCGAGCAGGTGCAGAACCGCATTGGTTGATCCACCGAGGGCCATGACGACGGCAATTGCATTCTCGAAGGCCTTCTTCGTCA
>JANXTQ010000193.1 GCA_025352305.1 Actinomycetes bacterium | reverse complement strand
TTTTCTTTCATCGCGCTGCTCATCACGGCGCCGGTGTGGATTGGCGTAGCCATTGCCGTGAGGTTGACCTCACGGGGTCCGATTCTGTTTCAACAGGAGCGACTGGGCAGAAATCGCGAGCTGTTCACGATCTACAAATTTCGTACGATGCGCCACGACCACGCCGACGACGTCGATGGTGCCGTTGTAAGCGAAAGCGTCATCAATGGCGAACGCTCGCCGTTATATCTCGCTCGCGGCAAGCACGACCACGGCAATCGACTCACGCCGATCGGGGCGTTCTTGCGACGAAGTGGACTTGACGAGATACCCCAGTTTCTCAATGTGTTGGGTGGATCAATGAGTGTCGTTGGCCCCCGTCCTTTTATTACCGCTGAATCTGAGGCGCACTCGCAGTGGTCGGAGCGGCGCTTTGAGGTCGCGCCCGGTATCACCGGACTCTGGCAGGTTTCGGGACGTAACAACCTCACCGAAGATGAACTTCGCCAGTTGGACTATCTCTACGTCTCTGCGTGGTCCATGTGGTGGGATATGAAGATCTGTTTTGATACACCTCGCGCAATGTTCCGTGGACTGGGCGCCTACTAATCAATGGGCGAACCACTCGCGCTGGTTCATGACTACCTCACCCAGCGCGGCGGGGCTGAGCGGGTCGTGGCCACGTGGTGTGAAGGATTTACGACCGCACCGCTCTACAGCACCTTGTACGACCCGTCGTCAACATTCCCTGAGTTCGCGGACCACGAGGTGCGCCTGAGCTGGCTGAACCGCGTGGCGCCACTACGACGCCACCACCGTTGGGCGTTGCCATTACTAGCTCCCACCGTGTCGCGCACCCACGTCACCGCGGACGTGGTGCTCGCCTCTTCGAGTGGGTGGGCTCACGGTGTGCAGACCAACGGACGTCTGGTTGTTTACTGTCACGCCCCGGCACGGTGGCTGTACCAAACGGATCGCTACCTTCGATCCGGGTCACTGGGACCTCGTGCGCAACTTGCCAGCACACTGCTTAATCCGGCGCTTCGAGCGTGGGACCAACGCGCGGCGCAGCGAGTTGATACGTATATTGCCAATTCGCGCTTCACGCGCGACCTCATTGCGTCGCTGTACTCGCGAAGCGCCGAGATCATTGCTCCGCCCGTTCGCCTCGCACCACGAGGAATTGAACGCCACGACCGCTGCGACGTACTCATCGTCGCACGACTGTTGGCCTACAAGAACGTGGACCTCGCGCTCGACGTCGCCGCACTGGCCCCCCACCTTCGATTTCGAGTCGTCGGTGACGGACCACTGCGCAACGAACTCGAGGCTCGAGCGACTGCCAACGTCACCTTCGTCGGCGCGGTGAATGACCAGCAGTTGTGGAGCGAATACGCCGGCGCTCGCCTGCACCTGGCGCTCAGTCACGAAGATTTTGGGATAACTCCTTTGGAGGCGGCCGCCGTGGGACTCCCGACACTCGCGCGAGCATCCGGGGGCTACCTCGACACCATCACTGAGAGCACCGGGGTGCTCATTGACGAAGTCGACGTCAACGCACCATCGATACTCGAAGCAGTTTGCAGCGCACTCGATCGAACGTGGAACATTGATGCTCTTCACGTTCAGGCGGCACGTTTTAGTCCGAGCGCTCACCTAGAGAAAATTCGACGCGTAATTAGTTCGCCGAGATCGCACGACTAATTAGGACGGCGAGCTGGTCCGCCAGGGCCTGATTGCTGAACTTCGCTTCGATGAGCGATCGGCCTTTTTCGCCCACCTGCGCGGCCAAATCCGAGTCGCCCGCGACTGTGGCGAGTGCCGATGCCAATGCGGTGACGTCGCCTTCATTAATGAGTTGCACGGCGCTCAGATCGGCAACCCAGGCAATCTCACCACTGTTGTACGCCACAACCGGTGTCGAGCACGCTTGCGCCTCGACCAGTACGCGACCGAACTGCTCGCTCCAGTTGATCGTCGTGAGTGACGGGACCGCGACGACGCTGACGGATTGGTAAAACTCCGCCATGTCGCTCGGCGCCAGCGTGCCGCATAACTCCACTCGATCGCCCAGTTCGCTCAATCGATGACGTAACGGACCGTCACCGGCCACGCGAAGTCGCAACTGGGGCTGCGCGCGCATCGCTGAGACCAAATCATCGACGCCCTTCGCCGCTACCAGTCGGCCAACGAAACCCACTACCCCGCTTACGCGCTCGGGGCGCGAACGCACCACGATTTCAACACCGTGTCCGAGTACTGCGTCGTCACCACGAAAGCCCCACTGCGAGGCTCGACTGAGTGCCGCGGGCGAACGGGCTAACACGAAGGCGGCACCATCCAGAACTCTCGTTCGAGCACCTCGTATTGGCCCCGGCAAATTTCGATCAAGATTTTCGGCCACCTGAACGGCGTAACCAATGCCCTCGCGTCGAGCGGCACGGGCCCAACGAATCGCGGCCAACGAAAAGGGTTCCTCCTCAATAATCACGAAATCGGCTTTAATGCGTCGCAGCAGTCGCCGGGCATTAACCAGCGCCACGTGTCGCTGCACTCGCCCACGACCGAGGGTAGGAACTTTGATCAGAGATCCGCTAAATCGCTCGAGGCGTTCAGCTCGATAGGTTCCCGATCGCAGTTCGTCGCGCCAAGTTTTTGGGACCACCAAGGTCACGTCGACGTGGGATTCGAGGTCGGCGTAGACCGATTGATTCTCCGCCAGGACGCACGCGTGGCTCACAACGACGAGGCGAGATTTCACCCCTGCATCGTCGCAGATCACGCACTTTGCGTGC
>JANXTQ010000185.1 GCA_025352305.1 Actinomycetes bacterium | reverse complement strand
GAGACGAACGGGCTACTTAGGATTGTTTTTATCGGACGAGATTGGCTCGCCCGAAGACCAGGGGTGACGAAGTGAAACGTATCGGCGTCGTGGGTTGTGGCCTTATGGGATCAGGTATCGCGGAAGTAAACGCTCGCGCGGGCTTGGACGTCGTCGTGGTCGAACGTGACGCCGACGCTCTGGCGTCCGGCATTAATCGAATTGAAACGTCCTTCGCTCGCGCGGTGAAATCAGGCAAACTGAGCGAACAACAGACAACGTCCGCGCGCGAACTGATTCGCTTCTCGACTGATTTTCACGATCTGGCCGATCGCGAGTTGGTCATTGAAGCAGTAGCCGAGCAAGAAGAGGTCAAGGAGTCGGTATTTCGCACGCTGGACGAGGTGGTGAGCGACCCGCGAGCCATATTTGCGTCCAATACGTCATCGATTCCGATTATCAAGCTCGCAATGTGTACGGCTCGACCGGAGCAAGTTATTGGAATGCACTTCTTTAATCCGGTGCCGGTTCTCAAACTGGTGGAAATGATTTCGTCACTGCTCACTAGTGGCGAAACGAGCGACCGAGTACGCGAATTTGCCAGCACGACTCTCGGAAAAACGGTAATTGTGAGCCAAGATCGCGCGGGATTTGTCGTTAACGCACTGCTCATTCCCTATTTGTTGTCGTCGGTTCGCATGCTGGAGTCGGGCTTTGCGAGCGCTCAGGATATTGACAGCGGAATGGTTCTCGGCTGCGCTCATCCCATGGGTCCGCTCGCACTGATTGACCTCATAGGACTGGACACGACGTTGGCCGTAGCTGATTCGCTGTACGCCGAATTCAAAGAGTCGCACCTTGCACCTCCACCGTTGCTCAGTCGAATGACCCAAGCGGGACTACTCGGACGAAAGAGTGGCCAGGGGTTCTACTCCTACAAGAAGTAGATCACCACGAGCCCGAGCAGCCGTTTTGATCGGGGGGAGTGCTCTGAATGCGAATAGCAATGTAGACCTGTTCTTGCGGCGTGGCGAGGCCCGCATTGGACGCGAATCGTCCGCCGCCGTAGGCAAGCCAGTTGAGGTTCGTGATTCCCAAGCCTCCGCTGTACTTAGAGCCAATCACGTGCCAGTGGCCACCTTCTTCGCACATGGCCACTCGACTCCACTGGATCATCTGTTGAGCCGTCACCAGCGAACGGGTAATTGACGCGGCAGTGACGTGTCGATGGACTGTGCGTGATCGCGAGATGGCTGCCATTTGGTGAACAATCAACGCTCGCTGAGCAATCTCCGCTGCTTGGCGACGGGCCAGCGCGGCGACGGCCTGGCGTTGCGCTACGGCGCGTGCGTGAGCGAGAGTTCGCTCACGCTGCGCCTCGGGGCCAGATATAGAGACGACAAAGGCGCCCCGCAGCGACGACTCCCTTTGGGGCGGTGTCGGCGAGGGAGGCGGCGCCAGGGCCGTTTTTTGCTCGGCGGCCGCATGGTGGACGCCAGAGTTCAGTAGCGACGTCGAAAGACCGAGAGACATGACTGTCGCAATGAATATCTGGATTGATTTGGGATGTCGCACGAATAAGCCCTTCGTGTATGTGGTTAGGGGTGATTTCCGACCTGAAAACTCAGGTTGGGGCCGCTGCTCGCTGGTCTAAGAGCGTGGCCACACCGATCCGCTATCGGATGAGTCGATCGAAACTGTTTTCTATGAACAATTGACTCTGGTAAATATTCTAGGGGTAATGAATGAATGTGAGACCACGTTCAAAGAAAGGCTCAGATCCCTTGTAATTGCAAGCGATACTCGCTACTTTAGATTTTTTGAGAGTGAAAAAGCCCTATTTTGCAAGGAAAAAAACTATTCCATCAAGGGATTACTAGGGATTGAGCAGTGCACAATGAGCCCACATGGGGCCGTGATGTGTGCTAAACGGGAAGTTTCTGCTGGATAATTCGTGGAGTCATCATTCGAGATATAGCGAAGTTTCTCAGCGTCTAATTTTGCCGCGCGCTGCTGCGAACCGCTTGACCGGAATAATCGTCGCGCCGCGCACAGAACCTCCTGCGCTGCCAGCTGCGCGACCGTTGTTGGCGAACTAAATCCCAATGGTCGCTCGCAGCGTTCACGTTGACGTGATGCGACGACCTTTTATCTCACGAGGAAATCCCGCCTTGTCCCGAAGTCGACAAAGTTTCATCGATTTAGGCCTGCCTTCGGCGTCAGCAGATGGCTAGTTGGCCGGTCTATAT
>JANXTQ010000181.1 GCA_025352305.1 Actinomycetes bacterium | reverse complement strand
CTTTGACGTGGCGCCGCTCGAGGAGTGCGTGCGTTCTCAAATGGGCGACGAGATCAACATCATGAAAAGTGTTGACCTACGTCTCGATCCGCAGTGCGTGGGGTGGTGGCGTGGAGAAGTCGTCGAGCGCGCCGAAGTACGGGGCTGGATTCGTCTCGACGACGGAGACTCTGAATGGGATCCCTGGAGCGTGCTGTTTGCGTCCGACGCCATGCCGCCGGCAACTTTTCCCATCGGCTCATCGGGGTGGGTTCCCACCTTGCAGCTGTCGAGCTACGTTCGCTCGGTTCCGACCAGCGAATGGTTGCGCATCCGTCAGTGGTGCGTTGTCATCGAGGACGGGCTCGTAGACGAGCGGTGCGAAATATTCGATGACCGTGGACGCATGGTCGCCTGTTCGAGCCAGATTGCCATGGTTCGATTTCCTCACGGGTCGTGAACTGTGGAAGTACGGGCCCGCGCACTCGCCGATGGCGCGCTCGTCGTCACGTCGCAACTAACAATCCCGTCGGCTGAGATTCACACCCGCGTGACCACGTCGGGTGGTCCTGGGGGACAGCACGCGAACCGCACCTTGTCCAAAGTCATTGTCACCTTCGACGTCGAGGCGTCGCGAACACTCGATGAGCGAACGCGACAAAGACTGGTGCAGCGCATGGGGCCCCTGATCCGCGCGAGCGCGTCCGAGTCACGGTCACAGGTTCAAAACCGAGAAGCGGCACTTACTAACTTGGCCCGACGCATTGCGCTCGGACTTCACGAAGAGGTTCCTCGACGAGCGACTCGACCAACGAAATCGTCGGTTCATCGTCGTCTCGAAGATAAACGTCGCCGATCATCGACCAAGCTGGGCCGACGCAGCGCGAACGACGACTAGCGCTGCACGGAGAGGTGGCGTTCAATCGCGTCGAGTGAACTGCGCATGAGATCGTCCATATTGGAGTCGGTGTCTTCGTGCACTCCGCGAAGCGGGGTCAGTGAGGCGTAACCCGCGACGACCAAGGCACCGTCATCTTCGGGTGCTTCATCGCTGACGTCTCCGAGTTGTGGCGTAGCGGCACCGAGGCGAAGTGGAAGTTCCCCCTCGTCGCTGAGAGCGCTGCCCCCGGCTCGCGGACCCGCGGACTTGATCAGTCCTGCCGTCGAAATCCGTCCCCGACGCACGCCGCGCAGTTCATTCGGGGCCAAATTCGGAACATTCAAGTTCAACAGGGTTCGTGCAGGGGCGCCCTCCATTTGGCCGAGAACTTCCAGCGCTACATCTGCTGCGGTGTCGTAGTGAACGTCCTCTCCGAACTGCACCGATACGGCTAGTCCGGACAGTCCGAGTTGAGCTCCGGTCAAAATGGCCCCGATGGTCCCCGAATGAAGAACCGAGCGACCCACGTTGGCGCCCGCGTTGATGCCCGAGAGAACAACGTCGGGGCGGTATCCATCAAAACTTCCGAGCGCGCCAATGATGACGCACAGCGCGGGCGGGGCGTCCAAGGCGTAAGCGAGGACCGATTCGGCCCCCTGTACGACGTGGCGTACATAGTGCACACTCGGCTTGTCAAAGACGTCGCCGACGGCCGAACTCATTCCCGAATGATTGACGCTGGGCGCCACGACCAAGGCCTCGCGCTCGACGCCGGGAGCGGCGTCATTAATCCAGCGAGCGACTGCTCGAATCAGACTTTGGATACCGGGGGCACGAATGCCGTCATCGTTCGTGATTAGCAGGCGCATCCGTCGTACGATAACGGGCGTGAGTAACACGTTGGTGACGTCCAGGGCGCGCGGGTGACACTTCCGACCGGTGAACAGATCGCCATTGCTCACGGCGATCAGCGCGCGGTGATCGCCGAGGTCGGTGCCACCCTTCGAGCTTTTGTCAAAGGCGGAGCACCCGTAATCGAGGGATTTGCCGCCGATGAACGCTGCAGTGGGGCTCGCGGACAGGTCCTGTTCCCGTGGCCGAACCGCCTCGGCGAAGGTCCCTGGGAGTTTTCGGGGCGAGTGGGCCGAGCGACGATTGATGATTCGATTGAGCGCACGTCGCTACACGGTCTGGTGCGGTGGCGTCCCTTCCAGTTGGATTCGTTTAATCAGAACCGGTGCGTGATGTCGCTGCTGGTGCACCCGTCACCGGCCTACCCGTTCGCCGTTTTTATTGAGGTCGCGTATCACTTAGGTGCTCTGGGACTCACGGTCACGAGCACCGTGACCAATCGCGATGAGGTGCCGATTCCCGTGGGGCTCGGCTTTCACCCCTATCTGTCGGTCAGCACGGCGACCATTGAAGGCGCCGAACTGGAAGTTCCCGCGGACGCATTTCTGAGCGTGGACGAACGCCATCTGCCCCTCGGCGAAATTCTTCCGGTGGCGGGCGGAGCGTGGGATTTTCGCACGGCCAAGTCAGTATCGGGCCACGAGCTCGACCTGACGTACTGCGAACTTCGCCGCGACGACTCGGGACTAGCCACCGCCACCGTGCGCGACAGCGCTGGAGGCGTCGTGGAGCTGAGCGTTGATCGAAACTTTCCGTATTTGCAGGTCTATACCGGTGATCACCTAGAAAAGGGCCGACGGCGAACGGCAATCGCCATTGAGCCAATGACCTGTCCGCCCGAAGCGTTGCGCAGTGGAAAAGATGTAGTGGTTCTCGAGCCGGGCCAACGGTGGGCCGGTTCATGGCGAGTAAGGCGGAGCGCGTGAGTTCAGATCTGACCAACAAAGTGGTTCTCATTACCGGGTCCTCGAGTGGCATCGGTGCCGAGACCGCTCGACTGTTTGCTCAGCGCGGCGCCACCGTGGTTATTAACTCGGCGCGCAGCGTGGTGGACGGCGAAGCCGTCGCGGCGTCGATTCCGGGCTCGTGGTATTTACAAGGCGACATTTCGGTACCCGGGGAGCCCGAAGCCATGATTCGCTCCGTGCTGGAGCGCCACTCTCGTCTCGACGTGCTCGTGAACAATTCGGGAACCACACGTGTCATTAACCACGCGGATTTGGCGGCGGCCACTCTCGACGTATGGCGAGAGATCTTCGAGGTGAATGTATTTGGTACCTGGGCATTGAGCGTCGCCGCCATGGAGGCGCTCAATAAGAGCCACGGCTCCATTGTCAACGTGAGTTCCGTGGCCGGACTTCGCCCCACCGGTTCTTCGATTCCCTACGCTTCCTCCAAGGCCGCAATCAACCACATGACGGTTCTCATGGCCAAAGTGGTGGGCCCCAACGTTCGAGTCAATGCCGTTGCGCCCGGTCTCATTGACACCCCGTGGACCGAAAGTTGGGACGCAGTTCGCTCCGCCGTGCAAGCCATCTCACCACTCAAACGTTCCGGTACGCCCGCGGATGTGGCGGACGTAATCGTCGCCATTGCGATGTCGCCGTACGTAACGGGTCAGGTTGTCGCCGTTGACGGTGGACTCAGTCTGTCCAGTTGACTCGGCGCGGGCGGAACAACAAGACGCAGCGTGGCGAGAACTGCCGTCGCGCCGGGTCGAACGACTAACGAATTGAGACCAACGACGTGGGGCAGTTCTAATTGTCGTCGTGCCCAGGTGGGTAGAACCCCCACCGCCGCCGCGACCACGGTCGCGTAAATAACGCGCTCCTGCGCGCGAGTGGCGACGCCACGAACGACGAAGTCGCGCGCTTCACGACCGACATCTATAAGTCGTAGCTCACTTCGAAAACCATCCAAACGTGCGGTCAACTCCTTCATGGTCGTGGGGGGTCGCGGGACCCCGAGATCACGAGCCACTCGAGACATCTCACTGACGTAGCGGTCCAGAAGTTCGTCACTCAGACGCTGCGGTCCGTAGCCACGAACACCGGCGATGAACATCGTTAGTTCGCAGACGTGTACCCACTCGAGCAGATGAGGGTCGTCCGCGCGGTACGCCACGCCCTCAGCGCTCACGCCCACGACGCGAGAGTGCACGCTGCGCACCCGCTCGATTGACGCCTGTGCGTCGTGGGTCGAACCGTAGGTAGTTGTTCCAATGAAGTTCGCCGTGCGCTGTAAGCGTCCCAGCGGATCGTCGCGGTAGCGAGAGTGATCAGCGACCCCGGTCATGGCGAGGGGATGGAGCATTTGAAGCAACAACGACGCGACACCACCGACCAACATCGACGACAGGTCGCCGTGAAGATAGCGTGCCGCACCGTTCACGGGCATGTACGCCACGTTGTCGTCATCGCACGGCGGCGGGGGAGCGCCACGCACTCCGAGCGAGCGACGGACTCGTTGTTGGGCCCGTAGCCGGATCGCTTCCGTGGCCTGTTGGACCGCTTCTTCGCCGCTGCGACGAACGTCGTCAAGTCGATTCACACAAAAAGGTTAAGGGTCGTGGCTCGTGGAAGGGTCGTCTGCGAAACTAGACAGATGGCGTCGGTGAAACCTCAGCGTTCAACGTCAACGGGCCAGGACGTGGAGACGAACGAGTCCGTTTCCACTAAACGACCCTGGAGCGTGATTGTTTGGGACGATCCCGTAACTCCAATGACCGTGGTCGTGGTCATTTTCCGCAAGATATTTGGATTTCCTAATGCCAAAGCCACGCAACTCATGATGCAGGTTCACAATGAAGGACGATCGCGCGTGTGGAGTGGCGAGCGCGAGCGCGCTGAGGGTTACTGCGTTCGCCTACACACGCACGGACTTGCGGCGACCATTGAACAGGACAGTTAATGGGTCGCGGCACCGTTTTTATTCGTCGACGCGACGGACGCATTGAAGTGCGACTCAACGACGGGGGCCGTGAGTTCGTGAAAGAACAGTTCACCATGCTGATCGCGGCTCAACAAGACGTGCACCACGAATGGTTCTCAACTCTGAGCGCTCCCATAGATCCGAGTCAGGATGATGACGATCCACTTCGCTCGCTGGAACGCCAAAAGTTCGTCGCTTCGAACGTGGAACTGGCCCTCATGAGTAGTGACGACACGTTCTTAAATGACGCAGAAGCGTGGGCCTGGCTGAGCTCGCTGCAGCGCGCCCTGAGGGCGAACGCGTCAAGTTTCGGGCTGGCCGACGCCGACGACGTAGAACAAGCATCAGAGCCACAGTTGAACATCGTCCATTCGCTTCAACAGTTGCTCTTTGAACTCGCTGACGTGTTGTCCTAATGCATGGCGTCGCTCGCCGTAGTGTCGGCGCAGTGCGCGTTTACCTCTCGACTCGCTTAGCGTCACTCTCTCGACGAACGCTGGAGCGAGTGACCGTGGCTCTCGTGAGCGCTTCGTTGGCGGTCTTCATATTTGGTCGTTGGCTCCTGGCAACCCACGAGGATTTCTCACGATGGGTAGTCGCGGGAGGAGTATTTGTCTCGCGTCACGGTGCCCCCCGGGGACTTTTTGTTTTCCCCCACGTCACGGGTTATGACGGCCAGTTTTATTGGCGTCTCGCCGCGAGCCCGACCCATCTCGGCATCCACCGCTTCCTCGGCGTTCGCCTCGACGCTGGGTTTCGAGCGAATCGCATCTTTTATCCGGCGCTGTCGTGGCTCGTTGCGGGAGGATCAACGAACAACGTGTCGTGGGCACTGATTGCGGTAAACGCAGCGGCGATTGTCGCCCTCGTCGTCGTGGCGTTGTGGTTACTGCGCTCGACGTCGTTGTCACCGCTTTACGCCGTGAGTGTGATTTTGGTACCCGGTCTCGTGGGAGCGCTGAGTCGTGATCTCACTGAGGCCATCAGTGCACTGAGCGTTGTGGCCGGCGTCATTTTCATGCGCCGCGAGCGGTGGGTGTGGGCGGGGGTCGCCTGGACCGCGGCGTTGTTAACACGCGAGAATTTAGGTCTGCTCCTAGCGGTTTATGCCGTGACGGCGATCCTGTCGATTTTTCGTCGCCAGCGTCGCGCCCGCTGGAGCGATCTCAGTTGGATTGTTCCGTATGTATGTTTCGCTGCTTGGCAGTTGATCGTTCGATCAGCGACCGGACATTTTCCCCTGCTGTCCAGTAGCGGATCCGGCGACGTCGGGCTGCCCTTCGTAGGACTCGTGAGCTCAGTTCCACAGTGGTTTTCTCCCGATTCGACCCATCAGATCGTTAAGGGCGTTCTTTACTTGGTCCAGTTGGTGGGTGTTGTTGTCGTTCTCTACGCCGCGTGGCGCAATCGCAA
>JANXTQ010000145.1 GCA_025352305.1 Actinomycetes bacterium | reverse complement strand
GTTAAACGCTCAACCACTCGGGTTCTGGTCACCGCAGAGTTTGCTCGCCGACGCGCAGCGCCACGGGGTCCCCGTAGAGCGCCCGCACGTGAATCACTCCGGTGCTCAGGCTCGCCTCGAAGGTGAACGCGACGCCCCGCGGGTGCGACTCGGACTGAGTACCGTGCGTTCCGTCGGTGATGATTTAGCCCAGGTGCTGGCGAGTGGGGCCCCCTGGGCCACGCTGGAAGACCTCGTTCGTCGCGGCGGGTGCCAGCAACACCACCTCGAAGCGTTGGCCGCCGCGGGCGCCCTCGACGGACTGGGTCCCTCGCGCCGGGCACTCACCTGGGCCGCCGGGGCCGCCGCGCAGGCGACGCCGGATCGCTTGGCGGGCATTGTCACCGGCGACGTGGCCCCAGAGTTTGCTCGCCCGAGTGAGTTAGAGCGCGTGGCCGATGACCTGTGGTCCCTCGGGCTTACTCCCGACGCCACCGCCATGGCGCTCATGCGCGAACAACTCACCCAGCGCGGGGTGGTGCCGGCGAGTTCGCTGGCGGCGGGCGAGAGTCCTCGCGTGGCGGTCGCGGGAGTGGTCACTCATCGCCAGCACCCCGAGACGGCGCGCGGTGCAGTCTTTTTGAACTTAGAAGATGAGACGGGACACGTCAACGTGATTTTTTCACGCGGCGCGTGGGCGCGTTGGCGCACGGTGGCTCGCCACGCACCGGCGCTCGTTGTACGCGGACGTCTCGAGCGTGGTCAGGGCTCACTCGCGGTAGTGGCCGAGTTTGTAGAAGAACTGTGTCTCGCCGCGCCGAGTCCACCCTCGCGCGACTTTCGCTAATTAGTGGTGCCCGACGCCCTCGCCCGAACCAATGCTCTGATGACCGTTCTGGTCCGGCAGTACCGGACCGTGCTGGGCGCGCGTCACGCCGGCGAAGGAACCAACGAAGGGCTGGCGCGAGTAGTTAGAGATTGAACCCGGCGACGTCCAACAGTTCCAGATCGCAAACGAACTGAGTGGATCCGAGCTCACCGCATCAGAAAGAAACGACAGACCGAGCGCAGAGCCGAGCAGCTCTTGGGCGTAAGCCACGGTGCAGCTCCAGGTGCCCGCCACCAGTGAACAGGGCATCTCAATGACGGCGTGCGCGGCCGGGCCGTTCACATTCGACAGGTGCCAGTCACCCAGTGAGGCCACCAACTCGTACTGATAAGCGGTGCCGGTATCAGCCTTCATGATCATGGAGGGATTTTCAATCGCACCGCCGCCACTGGCGAACGAGAACGCGACCGCGTCAGGGTTGTTCGTGGGAGAAGAGATGGCCGCGAGAACGTTCGCGACACTCAGCGTCGCTTCGCTGCCCGCGCTGAGTGACTGCGCCGGACCAATGGCCGCTACGTCGTTGCCGTTGACTGCCAGCTGTTGAGCAAACAGTTGGGACCCACCACTGAACTGCGCGCTATAAAAAAGCCACGTCGAGCCGTCGCCCGCGACGAAGAGCGACGGATCGAGCAGTCGCGTGCCCGCCACCGTTGAGTCGCTCGGATACGCCGACACGGATGCACACAGTTCGAAGGGTTGTTGATTAAAGGCGTAGCCCAATAGCCCCGGCGCCAGGTAACTCGACGTCGCAATGGAGATGCACCATTGACCCTGGGTCACGTTGTGAGACAGCTCGGCCCACGCGAGGTAGTAGGTCGAGTTAATTTTTCGCAGTGACGGCGCCCAGTTCGTCGAATCGAGCGGTAGTCCGGCGACGGCGGGGTCCATTCCGTGAATGAGCGGCACCGAGGCACAGCTCGACACGCAACTAACGACCGCCTGAGCGTTTGAGTCCGCGTTCACCGATACGTCGTAACCCATAATGGCGCTCAAACCGGCATTGGTTTGACCGGTGTAGGCGACTGTGGCGGTATGTGCGGGCGCGGTGAGCGCCCACGTCGGATCGGCCGCGGCGCTGGCAACGTACGGCTGCGTGGGTAGTGAACTCGGCGCGATCAGCGCACCGCGGTGTTGTTGATAGGCACTCGCTGAGAGAGTGGTGGCACAACTGGACGTCAACAGTGCGTTCACGCAGCTCATGACTGACAACGGGAAACTCGTCACGGCCGCAGCGAAGTTTGCGTCGCCGGAGTAGGTACCGCTCACGATGTGCGTCCCCGCTCCGGGAGCTGAGCCAAAACAGGTTCCCGACGCCGAAGCACTGGACGTTGTCAGGGCTACCGAACAAAACGCCGCACCGTCAATGCTGAAACTGACCGATCCCGTAGGAACGGTGGGAAGGGCCGCCACGAGGAGCGAGAAACTTAGGGAGGCGTGGGGAATCGCTACGAAGTACTGAGCGTTCGAACTCCACTGCAAACTGTCGCTCAAACACGTGGTGCCCACGATGCACGCAACTAGCGGGTGATGTTGCGCGGGCCGCTGCGACGCGCCGGCGGTGCTGAGCGCTGCCGCTGTGCACAGCAGGAAAGCACTCACACCTATGACGATTTGGCGAGTGCGCAGGTGCCACGACACGTCAGAATCTCAGTTCAACAGATCGGAGAGTTGATCCGCAATTATCTTGCGATCTTCGTCGTCAGCGATGGCGGCCACCAATTTTTCGGCCGTTTGCGTCCACTCCCGTTGTGCGCCACTGTTGCCCGCAGCTTGATAGGCGCGAGCTAGTCCTTCGGCGCACGACGCCACCAGCCAGTCCGGCGACTCACTGGTCGTCGCGTCATTGGCTCGTGTGGCAAAAGTGACGGCCATATCCCCGTAGCCCGTGACCGCGGCGGCTCGAGAGACCATCCAGTCAGCGATGATCATGTTTTGCGTCACACCGATCTGTGACCAGTGATAGCGCGAGGCAAAAGCGTTGGTGAGCAGTGCCGCATCGTTGTCCGCAGTGCGAGGCGAGTCGTCAATCAGCTTCCAACAGGAGTTGTAGGAAGCAGCGGCGTGGGCTTTGTGTTCAGTGTCCATCAGTGCACTTTAGAGAAGCCGCGAAGATCTCTCCCAACCTCTCCCCAGTAGGGTGATTTGGTGATTTCTCGTCCACAACTGCTCGGCTCGCTGCTGGGCGTGGTCGCTCTTGGCCTAACCGTGCTGGGTGTGTCATTTGCCCTCACAGATTCCAATTCCAGTGGTGCCAGTGACGCGGCCCTCGCTCTTCACAATCGAAATCCCACCTCGGCGCAGATTGATCTCACCATCTCGACGGGTCAGCGTTATGACGTGTCGGGAACGGCGGACTTCAACTTCGTGAGAGGAACCGCGCAACTCACGTTGGCGGTGCCGACGGTATTTTCGACCACGACGGTTCGCGCGGTTCTGGCAAATCACCACGTCTATGTGGGCAGTTCGGCGCTCGACTCGCTGACCAAAAAAAGTTGGATCGCCGTGTCAATATCGCCCGCTTTTGAGCTGTTCAGTATCGAAGGCGAGTTAGTCAAGACCCGTCTCGACCTACCCCTGTTACGACTGCTGCCGGGATTAAATCAATTTCACACCGAGAAGACGACTCACGACGGTCCCTTTACGACTTTTACGTTCTCGAATCGACATTTCCCGCTGACGAGCACCTCGAGCACCTCGAGCGCTGGATCGCTCGTGCCGCGAACTGCGAACGTGACGTTGGCGGTAACGGTGGCGAGTGCCGGACAACTGTCCGAACTGAAACTCAGTGCGAACTCCTCCACTCTCAGCGTCAGCGTTGACGCAAAAGTTCTCTCGTATAACTCGCCGGTCACTATCAGTGTTCCGCGAGCCGACCAGGTCCAGCCCTTCAACTCGGCGCTCGCCCGACAACTCTTTAATTCAAAGAACTCACCGTTGGCTGGACTGTTCAGTACCCAGCAAGCGGCCCAACTTCGTCGCATCCTCGCGGGCTAGCTACGTCATGAGCAAATCGACCAGCGAAAACATTCGACGTTCGCATCGCTGGCCGGCATCGGCGGCTCTACTGGTCTGCGCGGCGCTGTACGTTGTTCTGCCTCACCGACTCTCGGTGGGCCCGAAATGGATACTGCCCGTCCTCATTGTTCTTCCCCTTATTCCGCTGTCGCTGCGCACACATCGACACCCCGATGACGCGAAGTGGGTTCGTTATTTAACGATTGGACTCATTGGTCTGATCACTCTCGCTAACGGTGTCTCGTTGATCTTGTTGGTGCACCATCTACTCGTCGGCAAAGTCGCTCACGGACGACAGTTGATTTACTCTGCTGTTTCGGTGTGGATTACCAACGTCATTGTTTTTGCCCTGTGGTACTGGGAGATTGATCGCGGCGGTCCCGCTAAGCGGATGACTGCAAAAGAGGAGTCATTGGACTTGCAGTTTCCACAGTTGGAGAACCCAGCGTTGGCACCGAAGGACTGGTGCCCCAGTTTCTTTGACTATCTCTACACCGCGTTTACCAACGGCACCAGTTTTGCTCCGGCCGACGCCATGCCACTAACCGTGAGAATGAAGTGTCTCTTTGCCTGTGAGTCCGTGATCTCGCTGGTGACAATTGCCATCGTCGCGGCGCGCGCCGTGAACATCCTTCATTAAAAGCAAACTCACGGAGGAAACTGATCAAATAGTCGATCGAGTAGCGCGCTCGCCCGACTGGAACGACCCGAACGCGCTTCGACACGATCAGCGTGAGCCGCGAGGCCCAAGCCCGCATTGATTCCGAGCCATCGCAGCGGCTCGATCTCCCATTGGCGACTCGATCGCTGGACGAACGGTAGCGATGCGAACTCACCGCGGCCGTTCGGATCAGTAATGAGTTCCGCCAACGCCTGGGCGGCCACTCGCGACAGAACAACTCCGTCGCCGGTGTAGCCGCCGGCGTAGGAAACGCCGCTGCGCTCGTCAACGTGTACCGAGGGAGACAGGTCCCGAGGCATCGCCAGCGGACCGCCCCAGGAGTACTCAATAGCTGCATTCAGCGACGGGAAAATTTCGTGCAGAGTCGCTTCGAGCAGCCCAAAGACCTTGTTGCTGAGATCGAATCGCGGTTCCACAGTCGAAGCAAAGTGATACGGCGCACCGCGGCCACCGAAGGCGAGCCGGTCGTCGTGGGTGCGTTGGCCGTAAATAATCAGGTGGCGATCGTCCGCGAAAGTTTCGTAATTCGAGAGTTTTGCTTCATCCCAAAAACTCTGGGGAAGAGTCTCGGTAGCAATCATGAGAGAAAATATGGGCGCAAAATCTCGTCGATGTCCGGCCACGTTGGCCGTGTAGCCCTCGGTTGCTCGAACGACGTAGCGCGCTCTGATCGTGGCACCGGCGGTCAGCGCCATTGCGGGCCGTGAACCACGGGCGCCGAGAATTCGAAGGACGGGAGTGTCTTCATAAATGTCCGCGCCGAGTGACTGAACAACGTTCGAGAGTCCTCGAACCAGTCGAGCGGGATGTAACCGTGCACAGTGCGCGGAGTACGTGGCGCCGTAAAGATCGCTCGCTCCCACGCGCTCGAGAGCTTCGTCGCGCGATAACCACTGAGGGTCCCCGTCATCGCTGTCAGCAACCGACTGTTGGAGACGCTCGGCCTGCAACGGGCTTCTCGCCATCGTGAGCGTTCCACCCTGGACGAACTGGGCGTCAATGCCGTCGGCGCGAGCCGACGCACCGAGATCGCTGACGGCGCGCCGTAAAAGGTCGCGCTGGTGAATGAACGCGGCCTCGCCGTAGCGACGTCGCACGACGTCGTTGCTCAAGGGAAATAGCGCCGACGCCCACCCCCCATTTCGACCGGACGCCCCGTATCCACAAACGGCCTGCTCGATAATGACCACGCGAAGCAACGGGTCACGTCGCAGGAGTTCACGCGCCGTC
>JANXTQ010000094.1 GCA_025352305.1 Actinomycetes bacterium | reverse complement strand
GGACGACCTTTTTTAAATGAACTCTCCACGCGTGCAACCAACTTCGGCGGCGCCGGTGCTCCACCGCCGCCGACCGCGGACAGCGAACTCGTGTCGTACTTAGAAAAGTTGGGGTTTTCCAACATGTCCCACGACTGGGTTGGTACCCCCACGAAATTGGTCACGCGGTGACGTTCAATGAGTTGCAAGGCGCGCTCGGGCTCCCAGCGATACATCATGACGAGTTTTAGCCGCAACGTAAAACAGGACAACATCACGGGGATACAACCGGTGACGTGAAACAGGGGAACAATCAAAATGAAGCACGGCAGAGCCGGAGCCGCCGGTTCGGCGCCAGTTGTTTCGCTCGGTGCGCGGCGCAACGCCTGAATCGCTCCGCTCGACGCAAAGGCCATGATCGCGTTGGAAATGGCGCGGTGCGTGGACACCGCTCCTTTCGGGAAACCGGTCGTGCCGGAGGTGTAGAGAATCGTGGCGTCGTCGTCGGAACTAATAACGACGTCGGGCATGGGTACTCCGCGAACCAACACTTCGTTCCAGGATCGAACGTGAGGGCTGAGGGGCTGAATGGCGTCGAGGCGGGCTCCCAAAATCGGAATACCGGCTCGTTCGCACGGTCCGTGGGCCCGAGCGACCCGTTCGGTGTCCGCAATGAGCAGCGCGAGACCGGAGTCGCTCACGGCGTAATCAATTTCATCTTCCGTCCACCACGCGTTGAGCGACACCGACACCGCGCCCACCGACAAGATGGCGGCAAACGAGATAATCCACTCCGGCAGATTGCGCATGGCAATACCTACGCGATCACCCTTTTTGATTTTGTACGTATGAACGAGGGCATATCCCAAGGCGTCCACTTCGGCCATTACTCGGTTAAAACTCCACTCTTCGTCCTCGTACACCAAGAAAGTGGCATCGGAACCGCGAGCCCCATCGAACAGATCGCGAACCGTTGCCGGCGCGTTCTTGAACTGGCGAAACTGGGCGTCGCCCACGGTGACGAGTTGAGTCTCGAACCACTGGCCCGCCTCGGTGATGGTCGAAATAGCTTCGGGAAAAGACAGAGTCACAGAACCTCCACGCGCTGAGAGACCCCGATCCTATTCACCCTTCAGATGGACTCAGGACCGCTCACTTGCTAGAACTACCCCATGCCCATCAACGTCAGTGCCATTGCCAACGTGCCCGAGCACGTCAACGACGTGCGACTTCGCACGGCCGAGTTCATAAACGCCGAGATCTTGCCGCGTGAAGATGACCTCTTTGCTGCGCGGCGCAGCAGCGACAAAGCGGTGAGAGAGTCAGCCAAATCGCTGCGAGAAGAGGTCAAGGGGAAAGTCAAAAAGGCGGGACTGTGGGCGCCGCACCTGCCCCAAGAGTACGGCGGCATGGGACTCGACTTTCTCGCCCACGCCTACATGAACGAAATTCTGGCCTACGCCATTGGCGCCGCGTCACTGTTTGGCGTGGTTGCTCCGAACTCGGGAAATCAAAAGATCCTCGTTTAGTACGGTACCGACGAACAGAAGCGCAAGTGGCTCCTGCCGTTGATTGAAGGAACCATGGAGTCGGGATACTCCATGACCGAGCCAGAAAATGCCGGCAGCGACCCGCGTTCGATCAAGACCACGGCCCGCCGCGACGGAGACGACTACGTCATTAACGGTCACAAGTGGTTCACCAGTAACGGAATTGCGGCGGACTTCTTCATTGTGATGTGCCGCATTGAAGACCCCGAGAGCGGACGTCCAGGAGCGATGAGTCAAATTATTGTTCCGACGAAAACACCCGGAGTCGAGATCGTTCGCGGCATTGGGATCTGGGGGCACCAGAGTTCCGATCACTGCGAAGTGCGCTACAACGACGTACGCGTACCGGTCGAGAATGTTCTCGGTCGCGTCGGCCAAGGTCACGAAGCGGCCCAGGAGCGTCTCGGAGCCGGTCGCGTCTTTCACTGCATGAACTCCGTTGGTCAGATGTGGCGAGCCTTTGACCTCATGGTCGAGCGTTCGCTCACACGAGAGGTTCACGGTGGACTGTTGAAGGACAAGCAGTTCATCCAGGGTTTCATTGCCGACAGTTACATCGACTTGCAGACGTCACGACTGCTCACCATTCGCGCTGCGGAACTCATTGACCGCGGGGACCCGTCGGCACGCACGGAAATTTCCGCACTCAAGGTGTACGTTCCCGCCGCCTTTCACCGCGTGGTTGACCGAGCGATTCAGGTGTGGGGTGCGGCTGGCGTCAGTAACGACCTCCCGCTCGCCGCGATGTATCTCGGCGCACGAACCTTGCGCCTGGCCGATGGGCCCGACGAAGTTCACAAGATCCTGATTGCGAAGAACGTGTTGCATCATTACGAAAAGGGCGAGAGTTGGGATTTCGCTCGCTAGTCGCGTGGCACCATGTCGTTTAGGGGTTAAGCGGTGACGGCGAGCGCTGATGAGAGACAATCGGGCGACCATCAATCAGGATTCAGTGCCAGCGCCATCGGAGCCGCCGAGCCCTCGGCGTACCCTGTAGACGTGACTAATCGCAATGAGGCGACTGTTCCGCGTCGCTACGTAACCGCAACGGCGCTATTTGACGGCCACGACGCTTCGATCAACATGATTCGCCGTTTGCTTCACAACGCCGGCTGTGAAGTCGTTCATCTCGGTCACAACCGTTCGGTTGAGGAAATCGTCACGGCCGTGATCGACGAAGACGCCGACGCGGTGGCCGTTTCGTCGTACCAGGGCGGCCACGTTGAGTTTTTTACCTATCTCCTCGACGAACTTCGCCGTCGGGGCCACGGCGACGTTCAAGTGGTCGGAGGCGGCGGCGGGGTCATCATTGATTCGGAGATCGCGCAGCTCGAGAAATACGGCGTCGCCAAGATCTTCTCGCCCGCTGACGGTGCGCGCATGGGGCTCGACGGGATGGCTCAACTACTCGTGGAGATCGCTCAGCGCCGAGTGCGACCAACGCCGGCGCCCGACCTCGTCACCGTGCGAGACCGCACGACGTTGTCAAGCGCGATTACGGCGATTCAAGATGGCGCGATCGCGACCGATCAGTTGGAGTCGCTGCGCAACCGAGCGCGGTCGTTAAATACCCCTGTTCTTGGAATTACGGGAACGGGTGGATCCGGCAAGTCCTCTTTGACCGACGAAATCATTCGACGATTTCGCCTCGATCAAAGTGATCAGCTGACGATCTGCGTCATTGCTGTGGACCCGTCGCGACGCCGCAGTGGCGGCGCGCTGCTCGGCGACCGAATTCGAATGAATTCGCTCGATAGCGAGAAGATCTACTTCCGATCACTCGCCGCTCGCGGGGCCAGCGGAGGGCTGCCCGAGCAGTTGGCCGACGTGGTCGCGGCGTCGAAGATCTACGGGGCCGACCTGGTCATTATTGAAACGCCCGGAATTGGTCAAGGCGACGGCGGAATTGAAGAGCTCGCCACCATCAGTCTGTACGTCATGACGCCCGAGTACGGAGCGTCTAGCCAACTGGAAAAGATTGAAATGCTCGACGTGGCCGATCTCGTGGCCATCAACAAATTCGAACGGCGCGGCGCGGCCGAAGCGGTTCGCGACGTACGTCGTCAGTTGGCTCGCCGCTTCAAAGTTCCCGCTCACACGGGCGCTGAACTTCCCGTCTTTGGCACTATTGCGGCACGCTTTAACGACGATGGCGTGACCAGTCTCTACTTTGAAATCAAGCGTCATCTCGCCGAGCGCGGTTTGGTGCTCCCGCAAGGCTCACTGGAGGATCCCGGTGTTCACATCAGTTCACGCGTCGACGTCATTGTCCCGAGTGACCGCGTTCGCTATTTAAGTGAAATCGCCGCAACGGTGCGCAACTACCACGCAACGACGGCCGACATGGTCCAACACGCGCGACGCATTGAAGCGCTCGAACGCACCACCGAAATCCTTCGTTCGCGGGCAATCGATGACGCGAACGTTGCGCAACTCGCCCTCAGCGAGAAATCCTCCCTCGCGCCTGAGGCAGTGGCCCTCCTCAACGAATGGCCCGAGCAGAAGAAACTTTGGCAGTCCGCATCGGCCGTCGTCGACGGTCGCGAGCAGTCGCTGACCCGTACGTCGCTGTCGGGCACGGTGGTCCCCAGAATTGCAATTCCCGATGACGCCGATCTGGGAACTCTTCTCAGATTCTTGCGCAACGAGAATCTGCCGGGTTCTTTCCCCTTCAGCGCGGGGGTGTTCTCACTCACCCGCGACGACGAGGAACCCACGCGGATGTTCGCCGGAGAAGGCGACGCCGCACGCACCAATCGACGGTTCCATCTTCTAGCGAGTGGACAACCATCTACTCGACTATCGACGGCCTTTGATTCGGTCACCTTGTACGGCTTCAACCCGGATCCCCGACTCGACATTTACGGCAAGGTGGGAAATGCTGGGGTGTCGGTCTCAACGATTGACGACATGCGAGTGCTCTATGGCGGCTTCGATCTGTGCAGTCCGTCGACGTCCGTGTCAATGACGATCAATGGTCCGGCTCCGGCGATCTTGGCGATGTTTTTAAACGTCGCCATTGACCAACAAGTTGCTGCGTTCACGACCGCAAACGATCGAGCGCCTTCTGCAGATGAACACGAGGAGATTTCCCGCGAGGCCCTACGTCAGGTCCGAGGCACCGTGCAAGCCGACATTCTGAAAGAGGACCAGGGCCAAAACACGTGCATCTTGTCCACCGAGTTCGCACTGCGAATGATGAGCGACGTGCAGGAGTGGTTTGTCAGAAACGACGTGCGACGGTTTTACTCAGTTTCGGTGTCCGGGTATCACATTGCTGAAGCTGGTGCTAATCCCATTACGCAGCTCGCACTTACCCTGGCCAACGGATTTACGTACGTTGAAGCGTGGCTCGCTCGAGGGCTCACCATTGATGAGATTGCGCCGTCGCTCTCGTTCTTCTTCTCTAACGGCATGGACGTGGAGTACACCGTGCTCGGGCGCGTTGCTCGACGAATTTGGGCGATTGCGATGCGCGATCGCTACGGAGCAAATACGAGAAGTCAGAAACTGAAGTACCACGTGCAAACCTCGGGACGAAGCTTGCACGCTCAAGAGATGAGTTTCAACGACATTCGAACGACGTTGCAAGCCCTTTGCGCAATATACGACCGAGCCAATTCGTTGCACACCAACGCTTTCGATGA
>JANXTQ010000075.1 GCA_025352305.1 Actinomycetes bacterium | reverse complement strand
CGCCGAAATTTCTGCCCGATGATTCTTCCCGCCGCTCGTTGGGCCACTTTGTTAAGCACCTCGGCGCGGCGTTCTCCCGATGCCAGCGACTCCTCTAACGCCGCCGACACTTCGTTCGCCGCACTCGCGAGCAGTTTTTGTTCCTGTTCGCCGTCGAACCAACCGCGCGACGACAGGACCACGCGTTCGGCGAGGTGACCCGTGTCTTTATCTACCCCGGCGGTGATGAGGAGCACTCCGTGCTCGGCCAACATGCGACGATCCTCTAACGGCGTTTCGTCCAGATCTCCCGTTGAGCCACTGATGTAGTGATATCCGGCGGGTACCGTTCCGTCGCGACGAACATCCGCGAACGTGGCTACGAGGACGTCGCCGTCTTCGCAGACCCAAATGCGATCCTCCGCAACTCCCATTTCCACTGCCAGGTCGGCGTGATGAACCATGTGACGATATTCACCGTGAATGGGAACAAACGAACGGGGTCGAACGAGTTGTAAGAGAGTTCGCAGTTCGCCTTGTCGTGCGTGACCTGACGCGTGCACGGGTTCGTGACCGGAGTGAATCACTTCGGCCCCCGAGCGGTGAAGATCATCAATCACGCGTCCCACGGACCATTCATTGCCGGGGATGGGGTGTGAACTGAGAATCACCGTGTCGTCTCGACCGACCTTTAAGAACTTTCCGTCCCCGCGTGACAGCTTCGCCAATGCGGAAAGGGGCTCGCCCTGGCTACCCGTACAGACGACGCATATTTGGCCCGGAGGGAAACGATCAATATTCGCTGGATCGACAAATATTGCGCTATCGGCGTGCAACAGATTTAACTTGCGCGCCAATTTGACGTTATTTTCCATGGACCGTCCGAGCAGAACCACTTTTCGATTCTGTTCACTGGCGACGTTGATGATCTGTTGCACGCGGTGAATATGGCTCGCGAAGCACGCCACGACCACACGCTTGGTCGGTCGTTCCAAGAACAGTCGTCGCAGTGCACCGCCCACTGTGGATTCCGAAGCCGTGAAACCCGGCTCCTCGGCGTTCGTTGAATCCGCGAGCAGCAGGGCAACTCCTTCGTCGCCGAGTGCCGCCAGTCGCGCCACGTCCGTGCGGCGACCGTCAATGGGAGTCAGGTCCAACTTGAAGTCACCGGAGTGAATCACGATTCCAATGGGAGTGTGAATGGCGAGCGCGTGGGCGCTCGGAACCGAGTGCGTGACGGGAATGAACTCAATGTCGAACGGTCCGATTCGTCGACGTTCGCCGTCGGCGACCTCAATGAACGTCAAGTCGTGCGCAACGCGCGCCTCTTCGAGGCGGTGACGGGCAAAACCCAAAGTCAGTTGGGATCCGTAAATCGGAACGTTCACGTCGCGCACGAGGTAACGAAGCGCCCCAGTGTGATCTTCGTGGCCGTGCGTGAGCACAATGGCGTCAATGCGATCCGCTCGATCTCGCAACCACGTGAAGTCCGGCAAGATCAAATCAATGCCGTACATATTGGGCTCGGGAAACATCAAACCCGCATCGACCACCACAATGCGTCCATCACACTCGAGCGCCATACAGTTGCGCCCGATTTCACCGAGTCCGCCGAGAAAGACGATGCGCACATTCGCGCCCTGGTCAATCGGCCGTGGCGTCGACTTTTCAACTATTCGTGGTGCCGCGTCCTTGGGTTTCGATTTTTGATCGCCCTTGGCGCTTCGACCTTTAGCCACGATGTGCGTTCACGGCAGCGACGATCTGTTGAGCTCGTTGCTCGAGTGCTGCGTCGCTCGGCCCAATGGGCAGTCGACACTGACCAACGGCCATTCCAAGTGAGCGCAGCGCTGCTTTGGCTGGTTGAGGATTGGGATAGATCTCGGTGCCGACGAAGGCGCAACTATCGGCGACCCGTTCATTTAACTCACGAGCGAGCTCGCAGTGTCCGTGGCTCATCGCGTCAACCATGGCGGCGACGTGAACACCGGCCCAGTGAGCAGCGACCGAGACAACCCCAACTGCTCCGATCGCCATATACGGCAGAGTCCAGGCATCGTCGCCGGCCAACAGATCAAATCCACTGCCGAGTACGGCCGATAAGTGGGCCGCACCGGGCAGGTCATTGCTCGCATCTTTGAGCGCGACGATATTGGAGTGTTGTTGAGCCAGACCAATAGTGGTCTCCGGTGCAATGCGACGACCGGTCCGCGCGGGAATGTCGTAGAGCATCACGGGCAACGCCGTGGCCTCAGCCATAGCGCCGAGGTGTGCCGCGATTCCGCTCTGGCTCGGTCGAGCGTAGGCCGGGGTCGTGGCCAAAATCCCCGCGACTCCGGTCGAACTGGCGTGTCGAGTGAGTGCTACCGAGCGCGCGGTATCCGATGATGAGGTACCGGCCAGTACCGGCACCGTGACCGCCGCAGAGACTGCAGCAAAGAGGGTCAGTTTCTCGTCATCACTGAGCGAAGAACCTTCACCGGTAGAACCCGCCACGACCAACGCGTCAGATCCGTTAGCCACGAGGTAGCGCGCCACTTCCGCGGCGACTTCGTAGTTCAGTGCTCCGTCGTCATGAAAAGGTGTGACCATGGCCGTAATAACACGACCAAAATGAGGAGTGGACACGCTCTGAAGTTACCAGTCACCTATTACTAAAACGATCAATGAGTTCTCTCGGCCAGGCGCTCGACGCCCGGAGCCAAGTGGCGACCATAAAAAGTGGCGACGCTGCGGGGATCGGCGATGTCTAAATACTGCGCCGCCGAGAGCCAGTACGACACGACAATGCGACAGAACCATTCCGCTAAGCGACCGGCGGTCTCGCCGTCGAGCCATCGACCGAGCAGCGGTTGCGCAAACGACGACGCGACGTAGTACGTGCGCGTCGCGGACTCGAACCGCAAATTTCTTCGCACCAACTCCGGTTCGCTCTCACATAGGCCCTTAATGGCATCGTGGCTCGCTACGTGGTGCCACACCGTTGTGAGTCCGGCCAATAGACACGAGTGCAACGAGTCCGCCGACGCCATGGCGTCCGCGACCGCAGCGAACAGTCGTGCGGCTTCACGCTGAACAGCGGTCGCCACCATTGCGTCACGACCACCGGGAAACGCGCGATAGACGGTCGCTCGCGAGACGCCGGATCGGCGCACAATCGAGGCCACGGTAAAGCTGCTGAGGCGACCCTGGGCAATCTCTTTCAGGGTCGACTCCACGACCCGGGATCGAACGGAGTCATCCTTTAACCGTCGAAGTGGACGTACGTCGGCGGGTGAGAAACGACGAGTGGACGCTCCGACCCACGCCAGTAGTTCGTCTCTTACTAAAAGCTGTAAATCCAGCGGGTTGTCGAAGTCCCAACGACCCTGTGTGGAGATGTAGTCGAGTGACATGCGCGCGAGAAAGTCAGCTCGCTCTTCACGCAGTGAACCGGAACTGAGAAAAGGACGAAACACGTCGGCCACCGCGGTTTCAATGGTCTGCATCGCGACCGTCAATCGCGGTTCTAGGACCGAAGGATCCTCGCGCAAGATCGTCTGCAGCAAAAAATGCTTAGAGACCGAGTGATGAGCGTGGCGTAGGCCGCGCTCGAGGACCTCTTCAATACTGCTCAAACCTTCCACTTCACGGTAGAGATCGCCGAAAAAACGAGTTACTTCGAAAGAGATCAGTTCGTCGAACAGTTGACGGCGACCTTCAGGAAAGTGGCGGTACAACGTCGCGCGCGACAGGCCCGCTTCGTTGGCAATGACGTCGAGCGAACTGGCCGCTAGGCCCCGGTGGGCAACGCAGCGCCCCGCCGCGAGCAGCGCCCGTTCGTTGACGGAGTCACTCACGACTAGATCAACTCGTTTAGTCCCACGGTGAGCCCGGCTCGTGAAGTCACCGCGCGCACCGCGAGCGCAACTCCCGCGACGAAACTCACGCGGTCGTAGCTATCGTGACGGATCGTCAGGCCCTCGCCCGGCCCCGCCAACAAGATCTCTTGATGCGCGACGAGTCCGGGCAGGCGCACCGAGTGAATTCGCACCCCTTCGGCGCCGAGCGCTCCGCGCGCGTGATCGAGGGTCTCGTGTTGGGTCGGATCAATCTGCGCTGACAGTCCGGCCTTTCGTCGCGCGTCACCAATCATGTTGGCCGCGGCAATC
Source organism: Actinomycetes bacterium (assembly GCA_025352305.1). Lineage (GTDB taxonomy): Bacteria > Actinomycetota > Acidimicrobiia > Acidimicrobiales > RAAP-2 > RAAP-2. Next base: position 4,807 of record JANXTQ010000075.1, on the reverse strand, counting down.
GACGTGCCCGACGGGGCGTCAATTTTACGGTCGTGATGCAGTTCAATAATTTCAACCCGCTCGAAGTACGGAGCCGCCTGGGCCGCAAAGCGCTGCGCCAAAACCGCGCCCAATGAAAAATTCGGTGAGAACAGCACGTGGCCGTTGGAGCTAACTATCTCTTTTTCCCACGACGCAATCTCGTCCGCACTGATGCCCGTCGTGCCGCAGACCAGGGCAACGTTGTTAGCCAGGCACCACTGAAGAACGGACCTCGTGACCTCGGGAACAGAAAAATCAATAATCACGTCAACGTCGGGCCCACTGAGTTCCTCAATCGACGAGTACCAACGTGCCGTGGCGAGTGAGGCCGGCTCGTTGACGTCCACCAGCGATACGACCTCAAAATCGGCTTCCTTGGCCAACTCGTGCGCCAAGGCTTGGCCCATGCGCCCCGCACCGCCCACGATGCCCAGGCGCGTCATGGGCTCACTCTAGCCCTGGGGCCCTGATCTATTCGGGGCCAACGACATCCGCCCCGCTTCGACGAAGCAGTCACGTTTTATTCACCGTACAAAAATGCAAAGGGCCCGCGGTGTCCACCACAAAGGTGAACACCGCGGGCCACTGCGACAAAAAGTTATCGACGACGCGGACGCGGACGACGACGTTCGCCGCCGTCACCCTCGTTGAGCGCCGGTCCACCGGGACCGAGGTCGCCAATTTCGCCAGCTAGTTCGGCTTCGAAAGACTCTTCGAAACTCGAGACCGGTCGACTGGAACGATCCTCACGAGCGGGACGCTCGCGACTGTCGTCACGCGGTGCACGATCGCGGTTCTCGCGACGCGGTTCGCGCGCGGGACGCTCGTCTGACGAGTCCTCTTCGCTGCTCGCGTACTCACCCGCGAGTGACAAGGACACCTTGCCCTGCGGATCAATCTCGTCCACCTTGACTTCAATGGCTTGGCCGAGTTCGAGAACGTCTTCGACCTGTCCAATTCGTCGACCGCCGTTGAGCGGGGACATCTTGGAGATGTGCAACAAACCATCGCGGCCCGGCAGGATCGATACGAAGGCACCGAACTTGGTCAGGTTGACCACGCGTCCCTGATACACAGCTCCCACGTCGGCCGTCGGCGGGTCGAGGATCATCTCGATGCGTCGACGCGCTTCGGCGACAGCTCGTCCGTCCTTGGCGCCAATGGTGACCGTTCCGACAACGCCGTCGTCGTCCACCGCAATGTCCGCTCCGGTCTCTTGCTGCAGGGAGTTGATGACCTTGCCCTTGGGCCCGATGACCTCACCGATCTTGTCGATGGGGATTTCGAGACTGACGATCTTCGGCGCCACTTCGGCGACCTCGCTTCGCGGCTCCGAGATGGTGTCGGTAATCACCTTCAAGATCGCCATACGAGCGTCCTTGGCCTGGTGCAACGCCTTGGACAGTACGTCGGCGGGTAGTCCGTCAATCTTGGTGTCGAGCTGTAGCGCGGTCACCGAGTCAGCCGTTCCGGCCACCTTGAAGTCCATGTCACCAAAGGCGTCTTCGGCGCCCAAGATGTCAGTCAGCGTGACGTACTTACCGTCTTCGTAGACAAGGCCCATTGCAATTCCGGCAACCGGCGCCTTGATCGGCACACCCGCGGCCATCAGCGAAAGGGTCGATCCACAAACCGAACCCATGGAGGTTGATCCATTGGACTGCATGATGTCTGAGACCACGCGCAGTGTGTAGGGGAACTCGGCTTCGCTCGGTAGTACCGGGATCAGCGCGCGCTCGGCGAGCATTCCGTGACCAATTTCGCGACGCTTGGGCATACCCACACGACCCGACTCACCCGTTGAGTACGGCGGGAAGTTGTAGTGGTGCATGTAGCGACGCCATTCGTCGGGCGTAATTGAGTCAATCTGTTGACGCATGCGCGGCATGCCGAGCGTGGTGACGTTAATCACCTGGGTCTCGCCACGCTGAAACAGCGCGGAGCCGTGAGTCATGGGAAACAGGTCGAGCTCGGCCGACAACGGACGAATGTCCGCCGTGGAACGTCCGTCGATGCGCACGCCCTCTTCCACAATGCGCTGGCGCACCAGTTTCTTGGTCAGTGAACGAACGGCGGGCTTGATCTCTCCGACGCGGTCGGGAAACTCCCCCGACAACTGCTCAATGATTGACGCGGTAGCGGCGTCGATGGCGGCCGCACGCGGCTGCTTCGAGGTGAGCTTGTTCGCGGCAGTCAGTGATTCGAGTCCCACGGCCTCAACGCGCGCAAACACGTCGGCTTCGTAGTCGTTAAAGGTCTTGTAGGGAATCGTTTCGATCTCACCGTGCACCGCAACGTAGGCCTTGACCAGTTCGCGCTGAAGGTTGATTGATTCACGAATCCACAACTTCGCCTTTTCCAGACCATCGGCGAGGACCTCTTCGGTCACCTTCGGAGCGCCGTCGACGTACTTGACGAAACTGCCTTCGGTGCCACCGGCTTCGACCATCATGATGGCGATTTCGGACTCGACCGAATCGGTCAATGCGCGTCCGGCGACGACCAGTTCGAAAACGGCCTCGTCACCTTCGGCGAAGGTCGGGTGCGGCGCCCAGACGCCCTCAGTCGTAAAGGCGAGGCGAACCGCGCCAATGGGACCGTCAAAGGGGATGCCCGAGAGCATCAACGCAGCCGAGGCGGCGTTGATGGCCAAAATGTCGTGCGGATTTTCCTGGTCCGCCGAGAAAATGGTGCCCACGATCTGTACTTCGTTGCGAAAGCCCTTCGGAAACGACGGGCGCAGCGGACGGTCAATCAGTCGGCATAACAGAACTGCCTGGTCCGACGGCTTGCCCTCGCGGCGGAAAAACGCACCGGGAATCTTTCCGGCGGCGTACGCGCGCTCTTCAATATCCACCGTGAGGGGGAAAAAATCCATTCCCTCTCGCACGTGTCGTGCCGCAACTGCAGTCGCGAGCAACATGGTGTCACCAATACGAGCGATAACGGCGCCGTCAGAGAGCTGAGCGATCTTTCCGGTTTCGAGGGTAAGGGTCTTGTCGGTGCCCGTGATGGGCCCGCTAACGCGAATGGCGTCAGTCATGGGATTGCTCCTTATGTAGGTCGAATGCGCGCGACCCCGAATCCCAGTGGGCGGTCTCCGCAGTTGCGGCGGCCCTCCACTGGCCTTCGAGAGTTCGTCACGCCCTCGCATCCCGGCGGCGCCGAGATGTTGTCTCCGTCTTAGCGACGGATACCGAGACGACCGATCAGTGAGCGGTACCGCTCCACGTCATCGCGCTGCACGTAGTCGAGCAGTCGACGGCGTTGGCCAATGAGTTTCATGAGTCCGCGACGGGTGTGATGATCACCCTTGTGGACTTTGAGGTGCTCGGTGAGGTGCGAGATCCGGTCCGTCAAGATCGCAATTTGGACCTCGGGCGAGCCGGTGTCCGTCGCGTGTGACTGATATTCCTTGATGATCTGCTGCTTCTCGGCCATGGAGTTGGTTTCGCCTTAAGAATCGGGGGTCCCGTTGCGAACCGCCGCCGTGGCGACCCGCACGATCAGCGACGCTGAACGAGGGTAAATCCTAGCAGGGATTCGGGGTTTGTCGAATAACTCTTGTAAATCTCTCGAGATTGTTCGACGTCACGGCCCATTTGGCTCACCAGAGCCTCGACGGACGCAAATTTTTGATCACTGCGCAGATAACTGAGAAAGACGACGTCGAGAACCTCTCCGTACAGATCGGCGCTGAACTCCAGCAAAAACACTTCAATTGTCAGCTCACCGTTTTCGTAGAACTGGGGCCGTCGCCCGACCGAAATTGCCGCCGCGAACCACTGCCCGCTCGCCCGACGAGCCGCGCCGGCGTAAACGCCGTCACCGGGTTGAACGTAGTTCGAGCTGAGCGCCAAATTGGCGGTGGGATATCCGAGTTCGCTCGCACCGCGCGCGTCTCCGTGAATGACGTCAGAACTGACAACGAAGTGGTGCCCGAGTACCGCTTCGGCCCCCACGAGGTCCCCTTGTTGAATCAGCGTGCGCGCCACCGTGCTGGAAAAACGTTGACCGTCACCGAGTGGCGCGATGGCCGTGACGTTAAAGCCGCGAGTTAGGGACCACTGCGTCAAGCGATCGACGTTTCCTCCACGGTCGCGACCGAAACGAAAGTCCTCGTCGACTACGTGACGACAGTGCAGTTCACCCACGAGCACTTCATCGACAAAATTTTCGGCACTCTGTTGACTGGCGGCTTCGTCAAAGCAGATCACGCGAACCTGTTCAATACCGAGACGTTCAAAACGGTCCAGGCGCCGCTGCAGGGTTTCAATCTGTAGCGGAGCGTGCTCGGGCGCCAGTACACGCGCCGGATGCGGATCAAAGGTCACCACCGTTGGAACGAGATCCTGCTCGCGCGCAAAATTAACGGTCTGCTCCAATATGGCTCGGTGACCGCGGTGCACGCCGTCAAAAACGCCAATCGCGACCGCAGTGCCCCGCGAACTCGCTCGATCGGAGGCGTTCATGAGCACCTGCACGGCCCCAAACCTACTGGGGCTCGCCGGGGGCACTTCGCAGCGCCAAAATGACGTCGGGCTTTAAACGATCCCCGCGACGCACGAGGATGCCAACGAGATCTCCGGATTCGTCCATCGCGGCGACCTCGCTCGCCATCGACTCCTCGGGCCAAGAAATTGACTTGCCGTGACGAACGTCGCGAACGCCATCCGCGTCCAGCGTGACGTGAGCCAAGGCCGTCACCATCTCGCGCGGAGCGCGCAGTGCTCCTACGCCCAACTCTTCGATCTGTTCGAGAGATAGTGCGTCGCTCAGTTGATGG
>JANXTQ010000073.1 GCA_025352305.1 Actinomycetes bacterium | reverse complement strand
GTCTTCAATAGTCATGACGTTTCGAGCCACGTCACTGATTTCAGTGAGCGACGCGTAAAGAGTGGTGGTCTTTCCACTACCCGTTGGTCCCACGCACAACACCATTCCGAACGGACTACGAATCAACTTCGAATAGATCTGGTGAGTATCGGCCGGCATGCCGAGTTCATCGATTCCCAAAACGGAACGGGTCTTGTCGAGTACTCGAAGCACGCACGTCTCGCCCCAGATAGTTGCGACGGTCGCCACGCGAACGTCGATCTCTCGGCCGTCGACGATGGCGGTGAACTTGCCGTCTTGAGGACGTCGGCGCTCAACAATGTTCATGTCCGCCATGATCTTGATACGACTGACCAGACCGAGTCCCATTGCCGCGGGCAAAACCAAAACAACTTTAAGAACTCCGTCAACGCGGTTGCGCACGCGCACAATGTCGTCGGCCGGCTCAATGTGAATGTCCGACGCTCCGTCGCGCATGGCCTGCGACAGGATGCGGTTGACCACCTGCACAATCGGTGCATTGTCCGCGGGTAGATCGGTCGTCGTTGCGATCGTTGTTCGACGAACCGGCTTGTCGTCCATTTCGAACTCTTCAACGAGTTCGGCCACGCCCATTAGGGCGTGGTAGTTCGAGTCAATCGCCCAGCGGACGTCACTGGTTTTGGCAATCGCCATCGTGATATTCATGCCGCTGGCTTGGCTCAGCAGACCAGCCAAACGCTCACTCGGTTCGGCGACCGCAACGTAGAGTCCGTCGGGAGAAATCTGAATCGGAAACGCCATGTGCTCGCGAGCAATCTGTTCGGGTACGAGATCAAGCGCGGCTGAGTCAATCTCTTCGTGCGGCAGATCGCAGATAGGCAGTTTGTAAAACGCCGCCACTTCCTGAGAAATTCGATCCTCGTCCAGCATCTCCAATTCGTCGAGCGCTTCAAAAAGTTTGCGTCCCGTCTTTCGCGTGCGCTCGTGTGCTTCGTCGAGCTGTACTTCGCTGACGAGCCCGGCCGTCACGAGCGAGGTGAGAAAATCAGACGTCGGCCGCGGCGTGGTATTTCGACCGGTGAAGTCGTTGGCGCCCTTGGCGCGTCGACTTGATTTGGTCTCTTCGACGTCGTCACTTACGCGTGTGCGCGCATCAACGATGGGCTTGGACGGATCAAACACCGGACGAGCCGTCTTTGGATCAATTTCAACATTCGCGCGGGGCGCGGTCGATGGAGCTCGAATCGCTCCCGTGACCGCCTTTTTCGCTTCACTGTCTTGTTTGCCCTTAAAGCGAGAGAGAAAACCCTTCTTGACGGGCGCTGAAACAGGCTCTCTACGAGGCGCCGCGGTTGGTGCGGATGCGGGCTTTTTGGCGTGAGCCGGAGCGACCGGTGGAACTGGCATCCGTTCGCCGGGAGTTGACTTAACGACTTCGACAACGGGTTCGACCTCGAGCGGCTCGACGATCATCGCAACCGGTGGCGTAGCGTTAACAACGGCGTCCATCGCGGGTGCTAAGCCCACAGAATCAAACTCCGAGTCGCCCATCAACTGATTGACCGTGGGTGCAGTGAAGCTCTCGTCGTTCACGTGTGGGGCGCGCTCAATGTCGCTCACTACCGCCAAGACAACGGGCGGATCGAACGCAACCGGGGTCTCGGGTTCGCCGAGCGGTGCGTTGCTCGCGACATTTATATGAACTATTTCGGCCAAATCTTCAAATACCGGTACTTCCACCATGCTCATTGGTTCCGGTACCGCTTTCTCGGAACGAACGTCGGATGCCGCACTGACCGTTGAAACACTTTGCACCGGCGCAGCGGTGGGAGTTTTGGCCGTCGACGAACGTCGAGTTCGCGGCGTCGGCGAAGCAGTGTCCTTCGTGTCACCAATCTTCGGCGTGGGAGCCGTTGACTCACTCGCCGCGTGGCGAGGAACGCGAGGGGTCGTTGAGGTGCTGCGACGCCGCGGCGCCTTATCCGTGGACGGTGACTCCGGTGCGTCGACGGTGCTGCGTGCGATGCCCAGATCGGTGACCTTCGCGGCGAGAGAATCGGACGTGACGTGACGCGTCCCGATGATGGCGGGAGCTCGTGCTCCCGCGGGAACCACCGTGGCCTTGTCAACGGCGCGAGTGGATGAATTGGGACGGCGGGTCTTGGTATTGGCACCGTAGCGGTGCGCGGCGTCGGAGTTTTTGGCCAGAATTACTTCGTAGAGGCCCTCTTCGATCTGGCGGGTACCGACTATCTCGTATCCATCAGTATCGTCAGCGTCCACCGACACCACGATGTCGAATGGTTCCTGAGACTCGTCTCGCTTCACCGCAACCTCCACAGTTACATAGCGGAGTCCAGGGCACAGCCGGTGCGATTTCGTTCTAGGGTCACTCGTACGTCATAAGTCGGATGGGAGCGTTCTTTTCCGACATTGAACGACTGCGACACAACGATCTTGCGATGACTGCACGTGCGCCTACTCCGCATAGGGCACGAAACTCACTATAGACACTTATTGACAAGGCGTCACCATCGCGCCTTCGCGCAATGAGCGAATTCGAGAATGTCCTTTGTTTACATACTGTTTACTAACAACATTGATGAGATTCGTACGACGCTGATCAATAACGTGAATGTAAGTACCACGGCGCTCTTTTGCGGTGCGACGCCGCGCTTGGACGCCGTGAAGCACCGAGTGAGTCCCGGGTTCACAGTAAGTTGACCCGACGCACATCTTCGGAAAGGTCATTATGCACATCGATCCCTTTGTAGTGCTCGGCAGCGCCATTATTGGCCTATTAGTCGGTACCACGGGTGCCGGTGGCGGGGCGC
>JANXTQ010000062.1 GCA_025352305.1 Actinomycetes bacterium | reverse complement strand
TCCCAACTGTCGCAAAGCTATCCGGAGAGCTCCTGCGTCATCGCTGGGCAGTTCCACGTCATGAAGCGCCGTTTTGATTTCGTTGGCGCTGTAGCCCAACTGGCGAAGAGCTCCGACGAGGTCTTCACGAACATCAACGGGTGCAACAACACTGTCGAGGGTGGGAAGTTTTCCATTGAGTTCGAGCACCAGACGTTCCGCCGTCTTTTTACCAATGCCCGGGACGCTCGCGATCATTTTTACGTCTTGAGCCGCGACCGCCTGGGCTAACTGTTCGGGGGTAAATGTCGACAGCGCACCTAGTGCCGTGCTGGGCCCAACTCCGGGCGTCGTGAGCAACAACTTGAACGTCTCTCGTTCGTGCGATGTGGAAAATCCGAACAACACAATCGCGTCGTCGCGCACGTGCGTGTGAACAAAAAGTTCTATTGGATCTCCCACGCTCAGGGTGGCTACGTGTCGAGCCGGCACATTGAGCTGATAGCCCACGTCACGAACGTTGAGGGTAATGACGCCTTCGCTATCGAGGCGAACCACGTCGCCGCGAAGCCAACCAATCACGAGTGGCTACTCACGCCGAGGCGTTGCTCGACGCGGGCGGTCATGAGGTACGTGATGGCGAGAGCCAATGCGTCGGCCGCATCCGGCGGACGCGGGACCTCAAGCAGCGAACAGTGCGTCGCCACCATGCTTTGGACCTGTGACTTAGAGGCCGCGCCATATCCGGTGACCGCCAGTTTCACCTCTTGCGCAGTGAACTGACGAACACCGAGACCGCGTTCTGCCGCCAGTCCAATAGCCAGACCACTGGCCTGCGCCACCGAAATGGCCGTGCGGGCGTTTCGCTGAAAGAAAACTCGCTCGACGACGACGACGTCCGGGGTCATTTCATCCAACAAGGCCCGAAGATCCACCATTAGCGATCCCAACCGGTCTTCAACTCGATCACCCTTGTCCGACTCCAAGACCCCCGCGCCCACGGCGCGAAATGTCTCAACGCCGTCGAGGTTTCCCTCCAACAGCCCGAATCCACAGCGGGTTAGGCCGGGGTCGATCCCGAGTACGAACATACGTTCGATATTAACCGCTGCACAGTGAAAAGTCAGGCAAACATTTTTCCGTTGTGAACCAGCGGATCACTGTTGGCCGAGTAGCTCGCTACCTGCTTTGCCGGGCCGGGGGTTCCTAGCCTTCGTAGGCCGCTAGGAGTTCATCGGAAATATCGAAATTGCCGTACACGTTCTGGACGTCGTCGTGATCGTCAATGGCGTTCATCAATCGCAAAATCTTTTTCGATTGCCCAGCGTCAGTAACGGCAATGACGTTCTGCGCCACGAGGACTAAGTCCGACGAAATGATGGTCACGCCGAAGCCCTCGAGGGCGTCACGAACCATGGCCAGTTCGTGCGGATCGGTCGTGACAATGAAATTGTCGCCGTTGTGAGAGAGATTCTCTCCCCCGGCCTCCATTACCCATTCGGTTAGTTGATCTTCATTGAGTGATCCCGAGACTTCAATGGAACCCTTGCGATCAAACTGCCACGCCACGGCGCCGGGAGTGGCAATGTCGCCGCCATTTTTCGCGAAGATATTTTTGACTTCCGCGCTCGTGCGATTTCGATTGTCCGTCAACGTTTCGACGATGACGGCAATGCCGCCGGACGCGTAGCCCTCGTAGTTGACGGCCTCATAGCGAACGCCGTCCAGGTCACCGGATCCGCGCTTGATCGCGCGTTCAATGGTGTCGAGAGGAACCGACGCTTCGCGGGCCTTTTGATACATCGTTCGAAGTGACGCGTTGCCGTCGAGGTCCGCGCCACCTTCTCGGGCGGCGACTTCAACCTGGCGAATGAGTTTGGCAAACTGCTTGGCGCGCGCTTGATCCTTGGCGCCCTTGCGATGCTTGGTCGTGGCCCATTTTGAGTGCCCGGACATAGTTCCTCCCGCCCCTCGAGGCGAGCCAATACTACTGAGAGGTGACCATGTCGATAAAGAGTTGATGTATTCGAGTGTCCGAGGTGAGTTCGGGGTGAAAGCAACATCCAATAATGCGCTCACTTCTAACCAGCACCGGGTGCGCGCCGTCTCCGTGGTCGTGGGTCGCCAGAACGTCAACGTCAGTTCCGACGCTCTCAATTCGCGGGGCCCGAATAAATACGCCCGTGACTTCGCCCACTCCTAATACGTCGAGCGGTGCTTCGAAGCTGGCAATCTGGCGGCCGTAGCCGTTTCGGCGCACCGAAACGTCGAGGGCGGAGTAGCTCCACTGGTCGCTACGACCGTCACTCACGTTGCTCGCCATCAAGATGAGGCCCGCACAGGTGGCCAAAACAAAAAGTCCGTCACTGAGCGCGTTCGCCAGCGGATCTTTCAGTCCTGACGTTTTCAGCAAGTGAGCAATCGCGGTTGACTCGCCTCCGGGCATAATCAAGGCCTCGAGACCCACGAGGTCCGCGGGAACGCGCACCAGAGCGCTCGAAACGCCCAGATTGTTGAGTGCACTGACGTGTTCGCGAACGTCGCCCTGCAGGGCGAGCACGCCGACCGCGCGCACTACCAGCCGCGCTCGGCCAGCCGCATTTCGAGAGTGGCGGTTTCGGCGCCCTTCATGGCCGCGCCCAGACCGGTCGAGACCTTGGCCACGATGTCCGCATCGCGATAGTGCGTCGTGGCTTCGACAATGGCGTGGGCCATGCGAGTGGGGTCATCGCTCTTAAAGATCCCCGAGCCAACAAAAACGGCTTGAGCTCCGAGCTGCATTACTAATGACGCGTCGGCGGGGGTCGAGATTCCTCCAGCGCAGAACATCGGGACCGGTAACGCTCCGAGTTCCGCGACCTCTTGGACGAGACCAATCGGTGCTTGAAGGTCTTTGGCGAGAGCGAATAGTTCAGCGGCGTCGGCGGTGTGCAGTCGACGCATCTGGGCGTTGATAGTTCGTAGGTGGCGAACGGCCTCGACAATGTTGCCGGTGCCGGCCTCTCCCTTGGAGCGGATCATGCACGCGCCTTCACCAATGCGACGAAGGGCCTCGCCCAGGTTCGTGGCCCCACAGACGAAGGGCACGGTGAAGGCCCACTTATCAATGTGATTGGCCTCGTCGGCGGGTGTCAACACCTCGGACTCGTCGATGTAATCCACGCCGAGCGACTGCAGTATCTGCGCTTCGGCGAAGTGCCCAATGCGAGCCTTAGCCATGACGGGAATCGTGACGATCTCTTGGATCTGGCGAATCATTTCGGGGTCGCTCATTCGCGCCACGCCGCCGTCACGGCGAATGTCCGCCGGCACACGTTCAAGGGCCATCACCGCCACCGCACCCGCGTCTTCTGCGATTTTGGCCTGCTCGGGATTGACCACGTCCATAATTACGCCACCGCGCAGCATGTCGGCGAGGCCTCGCTTCACGCGAGCGGTGCCAGTAGTGCCAGAAGAACCGTTACTCATGGGCTCAGACTACCGGTCGCCTACCACTCCGCTAACGCCGCGGAGCGCACGGAAGCGTCATCTAAGTCGCCCACCATGGCCGACGCGCGATCGGCGTAGAGGTCAAACCACATCCAGCGCGTTGCCTCGTAGCGCTCACTCGAAAAATACGATCCCGGTTGGGCCGACTGCGCCGCGCACTTTGACAGCGCGTTGGCCAAGCCCTGGGGGTAGCGAATGCCCGCGGCCGCCACCTCGTCCGCGCGGTACGCCAGCGACACTCCCGCCAACTCGTGCGCGTCGTCAAACGAAAGAGAACTGAGCGACGCGGCACTCGTGCGCGCGAGTGCATTGAGACGCTCACGCGCCATGAGGTGAGCCACCACGCCTTCGACCTCAATGAGCTCAAAATCTCGCATCAGCGCATCGGTCACTACGAGGGTCACGCCATCAATTCGAGGCAGCAGAGCAGCGTTGTATCCGCTGTCACTCACGATCAGCATCTGCACGTCATTGAGACCAAAGGTGGCACTGAGTCGATCGACAATCGTCGCGAGACGCTGCGCGTCGGTGTTCGTACCGCCGCTTTGAAACTGCGCCACCACGGTGTTGGCGATGGTTTCAACGGAGCCTTCGAGACGACGACAGCGCAGGTCACTCACGCTCAACACGGATCCAACGACGGCGAGACCAACGAAGGGCCACCACCATCCGGCAATGGAGTGAACCCAAATTCCCGAAATCGCCAGCACGAGAGTGACGCCAAAGAGAGCCACGGCCCCGTAGAGCGCCGGACGAACACGCTTCATGGCGCTCGTTCGAATCGCTCGTCGATTCGCTTCACGTTCGCTCACCGACGGCGTGTAGGGGTTCTGCCAATTCGGATCCAGCACCGGTTCTACGTGTCGCGGGGCGCGCTCTCGCGACGAGGACGAACGGTGTGATCGACCTTTTCGCTGCGCACTCACGCCGTCAAGGCTACTGCGAGCGTGCGAACGCAACGAGCGCTCGCTCGTATATTTCGCCGTAGCTGTCCATCAATGTCTCCATTGACCAGCCCTGCGCGTGCAGGCGAGCCTGCTCAATCTGCTCATCGGTGCTGTTGCTTGCGCGAACAACTTGACGCATCAGTGATTCGGCGTCGCCCGGGGCAAAGAGCGTGGCGTGTCCCCCGGCCGCCGCTCGGTAGCCATCGATATCGCTCGCCACGACGGGGGTCTGCGCGGCCATTGCCTCGAGCAACACGAGGCCGAAACTTTCGCCATGCGTCGAAGCAGCAACGAGAACGTCGGTGTCGCGAAGCAGGTGACGCTTGTGATCATCGCTGACGGCCCCGAGAAATTCAACGGATTCCAGATCGCCAAAGTCGCGTCGAAGGTGCGCGCCTTCGGGGCCGTCGCCGGCCAAAATAACTCGCCACTGCTGACCACGCTGCGCCGCGAGGCGCGCCGCTTCAAGAACCGTGCGAGCTCCTTTGCGAGCTTCTAGACGTCCAAGAAATAGCACCGTCACGTCACTACTTTTCACGCGAGGAAACTCACGAAATCGCTCGGTCTCAAACCCGTTAAACAGCGTGGTCGTCGTAACTCCCGCGCCGTTTGAGATCGTGGTAGCTGCTAAGTCGCTCACGGCGACCGCGGCGTCGAGGCCCTTCGCCAACCGTTTCAACACGAGACGAGTTGCGCTGTAGGCAACGCCCGCGCCCGCACGATGAAAGGTGCCCACTGACGCGTTGCTGTGGGACCGAAGAATCTCGTAACCCATGACGGGCGCGAACGGCTCGTGAAGATGAACAATGTCGGGAGAAAAAGCCACAACACTTCGTTGCGCGGCGCGCGCGGCACTGAGAGACACCGTGACCGGCGCGCGCGAACCGTTGGCGGGTATCGACAACAGGTGTCCAAAACGTTCAATACGCACGCTCGTGTCATGGTCGCTGCGATCCGAAGAGTCCGGAGCCACGATCATCACGTCGATGGAGCGCTTCTGCAGCGTGCGGGCCATGGCGAGCACCTGTTCTTGGACTCCGCCGTAGATACTCAGTGCGTACGGACACACGAGCGCGACGCGCGAGATTGTCACGCGACCGGGGCAAAGCGGGGTTGCAAAACGTGCCACTGCTCCGGGGCGCGTCTAATGAATCCTTCGAGCTCACGCGCGACGAGTTGAGTAATGCGAGTGACGTCGTGGCGCATCTTGGCCTCACGCGTCGTGTCAATGGGCGAACCAATGACCGCGTGGTGTCCGCGACCGGGACCGCTGTAGCAACATCCCACAACGAGCGCCGCGCCGGTTCGTAGTGCGAGCGTCGCGGGACCGGCGGGCATCGTGACGGTCTCGCCAAAAAACTCCACTTCAATGCCGTTTCCCTGGATATCACGGTCACAGAGCAGTCCAACGACTTTGCCCGACCTCAGTGTCGAGAGCAACACCGTGCCCGCTGATTCGTCGAG
>JANXTQ010000169.1 GCA_025352305.1 Actinomycetes bacterium | reverse complement strand
CGCACCCGCGATCTCCTCGGGTTCGGCGAAACGGCCCATGGGAATGTGCACGAGCCGACGCGCCGCTCGTTCGGGGTCTTTGGCAAAAAGTTCTTGAAGTAGCGGCGTATTGACCGGACCAGGGCACAGCGCGTTCACCCTGATTCCTTCGCGAGCAAACTGGACCGCCAGTTCACGACTGAGCGAGAGCACTCCCCCCTTAGACGCGGTGTACGAAATCTGCGACGTGGCCGAGCCCATAACTGCAACGAATGACGCCGTATTGATAATTGACCCACCACCACGAGCCTGCAGGTGAGGAATGCCGTAGCGGCAGCAGAGATATACCGACGTCAAATTGACGTCTTGGACCTTTTTCCACGCCGACAGTTCTGTCGTGAGGATGGAGTCGTCCTGAGGGGGCGAGATTCCCGCATTGTTAAACAAGATGTCGATCCCACCGTGATTTGATGCAGCGCGCTCATACAGCGAGCGCACGCTGTCTTCGTCAGCAACGTCAACGTGAATGAAGCTTGCGCCCAACTCTGCAGCGATCGTTACTCCGGAGTCAGCGTCAATATCGGCGACCACCACGGTCGCTCCTTCGTTGACGAAACGTTGCGCTGTGGCGCGACCTATTCCGCTTGCCGCACCCGTTATGACGGCGACCTTGTTATCCAGGCGATTCATGATTCCTCCGTTGAGATGAAAACGTTTTTTTCTTCACTAAATGAGCGCAGCGCGTCTGGACCGAGCTCACGGCCCAGACCCGACTGTTTAAAGCCGCCGAAAGGCGTGTGATAGCGCACCGACGAGTTTGAGTTAATGGAGAGTGCACCCGCCTCAAGGCCGCGCGCGACGCGTAGAGCACGGCCGATGTCGCGAGTCCAGACTGAGCCGGACAGTCCATAGCGACCACTGTTGGCAATGGCTAAAGCGTCGGCCTCGTCGACAAAAGTTGTAACGGAGACCACCGGACCAAAAATTTCTTCCGTGAACGACGGCGCGCGGTGATCGTCACCTCGAAGGACCGTCGGCGCATACCAGTATCCGGCGCCTGCGGGTGCGCTTCCTTGAAAGGCGATGTCACTGGCGTCTACGTAGTTCGCCACGCGATCGCGCTGTTGAGAGGAGATCAAGGGTCCCATCTCGCTGTCGGCGTTCGAGGGGTCCATGACTTTGACGGCCGAGACGGCTGGTTCAAACAGTCCCATAAATCGCTCGTATACCGACGCTTGAACGAGGAGCCGTGAGCGAGCACAACAGTCTTGGCCCGCGTTATCAAAAACGGCGTAAGGGGCGCTGGCCGCGGCGCGCTCGAGATCAGCGTCGGCAAAAATAATGTTGGAACTTTTGCCGCCGAGTTCAAGAGTCACGCGCTTGACTTGCTCAGCACAACCAGCCATCACGCGTCGACCCACGTCGCTGGATCCAGTGAAGCACACCTTGCGAACTTTTTCGTGAGTTACAAATCTCCATCCCACTTCACTTCCCGTGCCCGGAAGAACTTGAAAAACTCCTTCTGGAATTCCAGCCTCGAGAGCTAGTTCACCGAGGCGAAGTGCCGTCAAGGGAGTGTGTTCGGCTGGTTTCAACAGGACGGTATTGCCTGCTGCCAGCGCGGGAGCGAATCCCCATGCCGCAATGGGCATCGGAAAGTTCCACGGCACAATGATTCCCACTACTCCAATGGGCTCATAGAACGTAACGTCCACTCCCCCGGCTACGGGAATCTGGCGCCCAGAGTGTCGTTCCGGCCCGGCGCAGTAGTAGTGCAATACGTCTCGAACGTTGCCCGCCTCCCAGCGCGCGTTACCGATGGTGTGACCGGCATTGATGACTTCCAGTTGAGCCAAAGGCTCGAGATCGCGGTCAACCAAGTCAGCGAACCGGCGAAGCAGGCGTGCGCGATCAGCCGGAGATACTTTTCGCCACTTATCGAGCGACGTCGCCGCTCGCGCAATGCAACGATCGGTTTCTTCAACGTCGAGAAACGAAACCGTACCAATAGCCTTTTCCGTGGCGGGATTGAGTAGTTCGACAGTGTTGGTCATAGCCGTTCGAATCCGCGGTACCGCTCCCAATCGGTGACCGCCGAATTGAAAGCCGCCAACTCTACGGAACCGGCGTGCGCGTAATGATCCACGACGTCATCGCCAAAGGCGGCTCTTGCCATTTTGCTGGACTTAAAGAGGTCCACCGCTTCGCTCAACGTCGTTGGCATACGCGACGCATTAGCCACATAGGCGTTTCCGCTGAGCGGTGGACCAAGTTCTAAGGACTCCTCTACTCCTCGTAGTCCGCAGGCCACCATCGCGGCAATCGCGAGATACGGGTTGACGTCGCCTCCGGCAATGCGTGACTCAACACGAAGTGACGCGCCGTGGCCGACCACTCGAAATGCACAGGTTCGATTGTCCAGACCCCACAGGAGCGTCGTTGGCGCAAAGGAACCTTCGACGAACCGCTTGTAGCTATTGACGTTGGGCGCAAGCAGCAACGAGCACTCGCGCGTGTAGGCAACGAGCCCGGCCAAAAAACTACGAAAAACGTCTGAATGGCCGTCCGGGGTGTCGCTGGCAAAAACGGGATCGTCGTTTTCACTTCGAACTGAGAGATGAACGTGACAAGAGTTGCCTTCTCGTTCGTCGAACTTGGCCATAAAGGTCAAACTGACCCCCTGTTGGGCGGCAATCTCTTTCGCACCAAGCTTGAACAGTCCGTGTTCGTCAGCCTTATCCACCATTTCGGCGTAGCGAAAGGCGATCTCGTGCTGACCAGGGTGACACTCACCTTTCAGTGATTCCACCGTCATGCCGGCGGCGCTCATCGAGCGTCGGATCTGTCCGAGCAACGGTTCGATGCGTGAAGTTCCCTGCAAGGAGTAATCAACGTTGTACTGATTTGCGGTCGTCAGCTCCCGATATCCGGCGCTCCAGGCGTGTTCGTAACTGTCATTAAAGACAATGAACTCCAATTCTGTACCGGCCATGGCTTTCCAACCATGCGCCGCCAAGCGATCAGATTGGGCGAGCAGAATCTGGCGCGGAGAAATCGCAACGAGTTCCCCCTCGGTGTTCAGCACGTCGGCGACAACCATCACCGTTTTGTCGTGCCACGGCACGACGCGAAGTGTCGTGAGATCGGGACGAAAGACGAGGTCGCCGTATCCGTGCTCCCAGGAGGTCAGAGTGAAACCGTCCACCGTATTCATGTCCACGTCCGATGCCAACACGTAACTGCAACCTTCGGTGTTGTTACCAACCACGTCGTTGAGGAAGAAGGTTGCATCGAATCGCTTGCCCTGCAGACGACCTTGCATGTCCGTAATGGCCAGCATGACGGTGTCAATCTCACCCTTGTCAACGGCGTCTCGTAGTTCGGCGAGGGTGGGACGGCCGATAGTTGAAGTGATCAACGGATCTCCAGGCTTGATTCCCGCGGCGGCGAGAACTAACTATTGCATTGCGTCACGAATCAGACAAATTGGCGCAAGTGACGCCAACTCTCTCATGGCGAGAGTTGGGCGACGATGCCTTCATTTCGTACTCGATCTAAGCGCAGTGATCCCGTCGTGCAGGCGACAAATCCTTATTCAACCACTCTCGACGTGAGTGCCGGTTTTTACGACTCAGAGATTGCGGCGAAATCAGCCTTAGCTTTTTTGTACCAGCCCATGGCCGCTATGGGATTCTTCCAACGACCTTTCATCTGCTTAAGCGCAGCCGCGTGTGACTCGTCGCCACTGGCCACCGCCGCCTTCAAATGCGCATCTTGTGCCTTGATGACCTCGTCAGCGCTTGCTGCGCTAAAGGCAACGTCACATGGCCCGCCGAGTTGCTTGCACGTCATTGACTTCATTGGGCCATCCCTGTAGTTGCTTTGCACGATTATTGCGCTTCTGTCGCCAACGATTTGGTTTCATTTCCTCCTACTTCGCGGCGCCGCTACTCCGCTGGCCCAAAATCCGAAACGTAACTGGACTTACTGTGCATTTGAAACGTCAGTCACGCAAGACGCACGCCCCGATCACGCGTGTCGCTCGAGGGATCAGCAACAATGGACAGATGCTCGATCATCTTTCAATTCAGTGTGCCGACGTTGTCAAAAGTTCGGAATTTTACGACATCGTTTTAGCCCCGCTCGGCGGAGCTCGAATAATGGACTTTGGCGATGTGATTGGTTACGGCGTCGGGGCCATGCCTGACTTTTGGCTCGGGCCGCTGGAGTCGGGGACCGGTTTCCGCGAATCTCACATTGCGTTCAGTGCCCCCGATCGCGCTTCGGTCGAGGCGTTCTTCACCGCTGGCGTTGCGATTGGTGCGCAGGTACTGCACTCTCCACGCCTGTGGCCCGAATATCACCCCAATTACTTTGGCGCATTTATTCGCGACCCCGATGGCAACAACGTCGAGGCCGTCAGTCATCGCCCCGAATAAATCCTCGCCTTATCGGCAACTAGGGAGCAACGGTATATCGACGCGCGCCGGCGTAGTCGGCGAGATTCCATGAAGCCAACGGTGTAATTCGTACGGGTACTCCCGTGCCGGGAGAGTGCAGCACTAATGCCTCGCCCTTGCTCGAGCGGAAAAAGATACCTACGTGAACAACGGTTCCCGTTTGATCTTTAAAGAAGACGAGATCTCCATTTTTAAGCGCCGATCGGGCGACTTTGGTGCCGCGCAGTGATTGGGGAGCTGCATCACGAGGTATCACCACGCCCAATTCGTGAAACACGCTGTAGGTAAAGCCGGAGCAGTCGTAGCCAAAGGCCGACGTGCCCGCCCATAGGTACTGAAGTCCCATGAACTGTCGCCCCGTCGCCAGAACGCGGGCCCCGCTAGCAATTGGTGCGGAGGTTGAGGACTGTATTCTCACCCCGCTACGGCGAATAAATCCTCGCGTTCCATCCAAGAGCGCAACTTGCACTGTTCTCGCTCCGACAGCCACAATCGGAAGTCTCGTATCGAAGGACAGCTGCATCAGTTGATTTCCAATGTCGTCCACGTTTGCAGTGCGATGCAGCCACGTTGTGTTCGACGAAACGACCGCGAAGGTCGGTCGCACTATTGGCGAGTGCGCCGTGAGTTGAACTGAGCGCATCCATCCGGGATATCCCCGGACGTCTCTCGGAGTGGGCTGAGTTGTGACGAGCACGTGCGACCAACCATTAGAGGACGAGAGAACGATCACTTTCGTCGCGAAGAGAGCTTGAGTTTCTAGTCGCCCCACCAGCCAGCTCTTTTGAGCCACGCTCATGTCGCTTACCCATCGAGGTAAATCAACGGGTTTACTTATCGCCGGGCGATCAATGAGTCGAGCGGTGCGCGGGTGTACCCACAGTGTGGCGGCCGCGACATTGACCCAGCGATCTGTCGCGGAGAACGACGAAGCGGTCAACGCCAATACGTTCTTTGATGGAATGGGCATCGAATAGGCAGTAGTCGTAGCCAACATGAGCGATGCGCCCAGCGCTGACGACCACAAAAAGAGTCTCAGCCGCAACGTGACGTGATAACGCGAATCATCGGTGAATTTCACGAGGTTCCCCTTCGAATCTTGTGAACGAAATCCTCGACCGAGGTGCTGTGATCGGCGATGTGACGCCACAGTTCGATGCCTAGTCCGACGGGATTGAGGTCCGCGAACTTGAGGCCCAGGTGCAGGCCGAGGCCCCCTCCTTGGAACTGGTAGTCGTCCGGTACGCCAATGTGCTCCGTATCGAAGTACGGCTCGTCGCTGAGCACTGCATCAAAACTCGGAGCGCACGCCACTCGACGCCCGAGTGCTCCCGCCGCGGGGTCAATGCCCGCCCATTTCAAAAGAGTGGCGAGAGTCGACGTGTGATCAAAATCGAAGGCCGATCCAAGCGGTGCTCGAAAGACTGTTCCGGGCTTCACGAAAGGCGTTACGAGCAGAGTCGGAATGCGTACGCCGAGCCGAGTGAAATCAAAAGGAGGCGTAATGTCCGGGGCCGTCCTAAAGTCATCTGGCGCGACCGTCGTCGTAGGACGAGCGTGGTCGTAAGTGCCACCGTGTTCGTCAAAGGTGATCAGGAAAAGCATTTTTTCCCAGTGCTTTGACGTGCGCAGTGCGTCAAAAAGAACGCTTAGATCGTGTTCGGCAGGGCCGACATAACAAGGAGGGTGGTAGTCATTGCCCTGCACTCCAACGAAATCCTCTCCTGTGACGTACCCGCGTCCGACTCCCCAGTGAGGTTCGAGGTAGCAAAACTGCGGCAGCGGTTTGTCATCGCGTAAGTCCTTCAGGAATTGAGCGTACGGATGTAGTTCGCCTTTTCCAATTGAAAGAAGACGGCGGATACTCGGAAAGAGGTCAGCGGTGTAGCACCCGCCCGTAGGACCTGGGTCGCCGCTTTGAAATCCGTCCCACTGCCAATAGATCGCCCAAGTTTTTCTGTCAGTGAGCAGATCAAAAATTGTGGGAGTGTCGTAGTGCTTTCGATCGCGATTGTTGACAGCACCGAGAGAAGTTCCGCATAGTGAAAATGCTCGGTTCGCGTTGGTTTGGGTAGGCACCGAAGCGAACCAGCGATCAGAGACTGCGAACCTGCGCGCTAGCCCATTAAGAACGGGCAACTGTTTTTCGTCGTAGCCGCCCATTGCTTCGCTTGGATCGACGTAGACCGCGTCGAAGTCTCGCGCAAATCCACTCATGGTCGGTTCTTGCTGCCACGGACTATTCACCACGTTGCCGTCGGCGTCCGCATAGAGCTGGCGCAGCACGTGCTCATACTCTTCGTTGGGGTCCCACCGCGGCACGCGAAGGGGCTGGCTCATATCAGCGGTTCCGCGTCGTGGCGTGTACTCGCGCTCGCTCGACCGATTCGGCAACGCAAACTTCAATCCGTCGACGCTCTCACTTGAATTAGACGGAAACACGTGCGCCGGCACATCGTTGTCGTACAGCCAACCGAGCACATTGTCGTAGGAACGATTTTCGAACATCAACATCACGACTGTCTCAATCTGGGGCATTGCGCGGTCCATATGCGTCCTCCGACTTCTCGCGACTGTTCGATTATGGTGTGGCGACATTCGAGGGGGCTTACGATAATGCCAGCACCGACT
>JANXTQ010000037.1 GCA_025352305.1 Actinomycetes bacterium | reverse complement strand
ATCCGAAAAGCCGTTAGTGAATTGACACCGTGATCGGTTGCGAAGCAATGCCGTTCGCGACGACGACCAATTTCGCTGAGCCCTTTGGTGCTGTGAGTGGGACCTGGAACTGAGCGTGTGATGAGACGTGGGGCGCAACGGACATCGACGACATGGCGAACGTTCGAAAGTACACAACCTTTCCGCCGGCGTAGCTCACGCGCACCAGCGGATAGTTGGTCGCACTTTGGTAATCGTCGCCGTATGAGGCGCCTTGCGTCAGACCATTCAATTGAAATCCAGAGAAGCTGTACGAACTTCCACGTGTCAAAGACTTGGAAACACTAAATACCTTGGGCATTGACGCCGCGCTGGGAGCCTTCGGGCTAGTGAATAGTTCCATTCGACCGAAGCGGTCGTTAAAGAGAACCTGTCCCGTAGGTAGGACCAACATGTACCCCCAGTTCGACTCGAGATTGGCCGAATTCGGCGCGTCAGCAACCCTCGTGAGGGTCGTGCCGTTGAAGATGAAGAAGTGAGATGGTGCTTGATAGAGACCCGGGCTCGCGTCGATTAACACGGTTCCATCCGGCAACGTGGCCGCGGGGCCATCGGAGCTGTGGGGCTGAGCACCGCCGATAACGGGAAAGTCCGGTCCCACGGTCCACGCTTTGGTCGCCACGTTATAAATCGCGGTGTGGCCGGTGGCGCCGATCACAAATACGGTGCCGTTCGGTCGAAGAACCAGCGGTCCAATCTCGCCTCCGATGGAATCGACAACTACGTCAGGAATGGCGCCGCCGTCACTCCACGCGCCCGTCGTCGGATTGTAGATTTCGGCCTTGTTCGTCGTGTTCTGCAGTCCGACCGTTAGCACTTGACCGTTCGGCAGTGTCGTGAAACCGGACTCTTCGTTGGCGTCGACTTTTCCGGTTCCGGTGATCGTCCACGTCAACGTCGACGGATTAAGGAGTGCTTGGGTGGTGTTGGTGTAGTTGCCCGATCCTCCGAGCATGAAGGTGCCGTTGGCCAACACGGTGCTGGGAGCGTCGCCGATGGTCGACCACTGCGCGCCGGCCGGCGGCGCAATCGGTGTCCACGTATTGGCGACGGGATCGTAGATCGCGCCTTTGTTCGTCCACGTACTGTTGCCGAAATTGTCCTCCCCACCCTCGATGACAACGCGACCGTCAGGCAACACCGCGGACGCGAAGTTGACGGGTCCGTAGCCGGCGGGAAGTGACGCGATTTTCTTCCACGTTCCTTTTTGATAGCTGCCCGTTGAGGACGGGGTGAGTAGCCACCAACCCGACGCCCCCGAGTTCAGCGGTCCCTGATCTTGGACCATGACTGAACCGTTGGTGAGCAGCAACATCGCTCCGGGATACAAATTCGCCGGAAAGCTGAGCGACTGCCACGGCGAAATAACCCGCGCCGATTGCGCTGAACCAGCCGAAGCGCCAACGACGTTCAGTGCAATGCAGAGCATCACCGCCACGGCGCCAACGGCGCTCGTTCGAAGCGAGAGATTTACTCGGTTCATGGGTTCCTCCTCGTATTGCAACGTAGGACCCTTCGGGCCCTCAGTGCGAAATGTCGGCACACTGCAAACCCAACGAGCGGGACGGGCGAAGAATAGTGCTACTCACGCGGTGCCGCTGAGCACGAGAGCGAAAGCTGACCGGCACGTTTCGAAGAGTCCGCGGAGTCGATCTACATTGAAGATGAAACCGTGATGGAGGAATGATGGCGTCTTTTCCGTACCTCGAGAACTTTGGAGTCAATCGCACGTTGCCCGAGCACGGAGTACCGCGGTCTCAACTGCTCGAACAGCTGGCCTTTATGGCCCACGCGGAAGACCCCGCATGGGAGACCGGTAAGTGTTCCGGCACGATGTACTGCGGTGACCACGATCACTACGAGGTTCTGAACGAGGCCTTCGCTCTCTTTTCACACGTAAACGCACTCCAGCGAGACCTCTGTCCGAGTGCCACAAAGTTCGAGTCCGAGATTATTTCCATGACTCTGAGTCTCTTTGGTGCCGACACGGTCACTGACTCAGAGCCGGTCGGGTTGCTCACGTCGGGCGGATCGGGCTCAATTGCTCACGCCGTGCTGGCGTACCGCGAATTTGCTAGCTCACGGACAAGCCGTCCGAACTTTGTGAAGCCCGAGACCGCCCACCCGGCCTTTGACAAGGCCTGTCACCTCTTTGGTGTTGAACTACGTGTCGCCACGATTGATCCCGCCACGACACAGGTTGATCTCAACTCCGTCGCGTCGCTTATTGACGAGGACACCATTGCGGTGGTGGGCTCGGCCTGTAACTACGGATACGGAACCATCGACCCGATTCGTGAACTGGGCGAGCTGGCGTTGGAGCGCGAAATTGGACTGCACGTTGACGGGTGTCTCGGCGGATTCATCTTGCCCTTCGGGCGCGAACTCGGATACGACATCGAGGCCTTCGACTTCTCCGTGCCCGGCGTCACTTCGATCTCCGCCGACACCCATAAGTATGGATACGGACTTAAAGGAACGAGCGTGCTCAGTTTCAGAGACCGCGCACTGCGCAACGCTCAGTACTTCTTTCAAACGGACTGGACCGGCGGAAAGTACTGCTCGCCCGGCATGGACGGTTCGCGGTCCGGGGGACTGTTGGCGGCCACGTGGACGTCAATGATGTCGCTCGGACACGATGGTTACAAGAAGTACGCCGAGGCGATCTTTGCGACATCGAAACGCATGCAGGAAGCGGTGCGTTCACACGGCGAACTACGGATCCTGGGTAATCCGAGTTTCCTCTTCTCTTTCACCTCTGACGAGTTCGACATCTATCACGTGAATGATTTTCTTCGCACGCGGGGTTGGC
>JANXTQ010000032.1 GCA_025352305.1 Actinomycetes bacterium | reverse complement strand
GGTGCGACGGGATCCCAGGGAGTTAAGGGCGATACCGGTTCTACCGGCTTACAGGGTCTAAAGGGAGACACCGGTGCGCAAGGAATCCAAGGTCTCCAAGGACTAACGGGTGACACTGGTGCGACGGGATCCCAGGGAGTTAAGGGCGATACCGGTGCGACGGGCTCGCAAGGAATAAAGGGCGATACCGGTCCGCAGGGTATTCAGGGACTTCAGGGATTGACGGGGGACACCGGACCTACAGGTTCCCAAGGCGTCACGGGTGACACCGGCGCGCAAGGAGTTAAGGGCGATACCGGAGCGACGGGAACACCAGGAGATCCAGGGACTCCTGGACTTCAGGGTGATCCCGGGCCTCCCGGTCCTCCAGGAACATCCGCAACGCTTCCGAGTGGGTACTACATCATCCTCGGCGCGCCCATCACCGGCCAAGCGGGTGATCCCACGCAGGAAACCTGCTCCGATGGATCCACCACCACGACTCTGCTCAGTTCTTCAGTGAGCTCCGATACCGCGACGCCCGCGAACGCCGGCGCCTCACTGTGGTTGTGTCATTTTTGATTCTCCCGCTCGAGGAACCGCTGGGTCCTCGGTAACGAACGACCTTTGAGAGACTCAAAGAAGTAGGAGCCGAGTTGTTCGCTCGGTACGATGGCGAGCAAGGAGGCCCAATGCGTGACGTGGTGGTGGTGGCCTACGCGTCGCGAGAAGACGCCCTGATTCTGGCGAGGGGACTCGAAGCACGTCTCGCGCAGTCCGTTGCCGTGCGCACCTACTTGGTCGATGACGATGAACTAGTAGACGTCTCGTCGGACACGTTGGTTGTCAGTCTCGGAGGCGACGGGACGTTTCTTCGCGCCGCGCGTCTCGCGCACCAAGCGGACGCTGAAATCTTGGGCGTCAACCTGGGTCGGGTCGGCTTTTTGCTCTCCGTACCCCCCGAATCGCTCTTTGAAGAGGTTGACCGGGCACTCGCTCACCAGTTGGCGACGGAGTTGCGTGTTGCTCTGCGGGTGACGTCCAGTGATCAACCAATAAACGAATTTTGTCTCAACGAAGTGGTTGTTGAACGAGATCAGATTGGCCACATGGTGCGCGTGCGCAGTTTTATTGGTGAGGACGAGTTCTTGACGTACTCCGCCGATGGGGTCATGGTCGCCACGGCCACTGGGTCAACGGGATACAACTTTTCGGCCGGGGGACCGGTACTTAGTCCCGAGTTAGAAGTTCTGGTCTTGACCCCGGTCGCTCCGCATTTCACCATTGATCGTTCCATTGTTGTTGGATCGGACCAGGTAATTCGCCTTCAGACCCTTGACCGTGACGCTGCGATCGTGGCGGACGGAAAACTCGTTGGTCAACTGCACGCCGGTGAGTCGATCATGGTGAGCAACGATCCGCGAGGCGTCAAAGTCTTGGCGACGGAGAAACTAGGACTCGGATCGCGACTTCGCCACAGCCTCCGCGAAGGCCATGCCTAGGACGCAGCTGTGCGCACTGCACGCCGTGGGCCTCGGCCCTATTGACGAAGCACGTTTGGAGTTCTCGCCGGGACTCAACGTCTTGACGGGTGAAACCGGTGCCGGCAAAACACTGTTGATTGGCGCCCTGACGTTATGTCTGGGCGAGAGCGACGGCCGTTCACTGCGCGGAGCGGGCGAACTGCGCGCCGCGGCGGTGTTTTTAGACGGAGCCGAAGAGGTGGCTTTTGCTCGCGAGAGTGCGCCGGGTGGTCGACTTCGTGGAACTCTCGATGGTCTGGCGACCAGTGCGGAGGCTCTGCGCAGCCGCGCGAGTGAGCTCATTGTTATTCACGGTCAACACGATTCTCTTCGTTTACGCCACCGCAGCGAAATTGTGAAACTCGTTGATGAGTTCGCGCGCATCAACGACTCCGAACTGCGCGGTATCCGTTCTCGCGTCAGCGAACTCATGAACCAACGGGATCAGTTCGGTGGTGACTCGGCCCAGCGGGTGCGTGAAATGGAGTTTTTGCGCTTCCAGTTGGCGGACATTGAACAGGTTGCCCCCACCTCGCCGGAGGAACTGAGCGATGTCTTGGACCGACTATCTCAACTGACGGCTCTGCGAGAGCACTACGAAGTTATTAGTGAGTCAATTGAACTGCTCGACGGCGACAGTGATGACAGCGTTCTGTCTCAGTGGGCACGCGCCGTTCATCGATTGCCGAGTGGGGTACCCACGGAGCACATCAAGGAGGCTCTAGAAGAGCTGGCTCGCGACGCGAGAGAGCAGGTCGGCGAGCTTCGCCGACAGATTGACGGCGTGGACTTTGATCCTCAGATCATGGAGAGTCTGGAGCAGCGAGCTGGGACGTTGCAGACTCTGGCTCGAAAGTTCGGAGGAAATCTCTCTGACGTCTTTACCCAATGGACAGAGATAGCTAAATCGTTGGAGGTTCACGAAAATGCCAGTGATTTCCTGGCAACTGTCGATATCGAACTGGCCGGGCTAAAGACCCGCGAAGCAGCGGCCGCGCAGAAACTTCTCGAAGAACGCTCGGCGGCGGCGGCGGATTTTGCTCATTCAGTGCAAGGGAACTTTGAGCGAGTGGCGTTAAAAGCAGCGACTATTTCTATTGTTGTCGCCGGTGACGACGGCTCTTCCATGGACATGCTCTTCAGTCCGAACCCGGGTCGAGCGGCCGGAGCACTGCAGAGTCTCGCGAGTGGCGGTGAACTTTCGCGCGTCCTGCTCGCCATCTCACTGGTCACCGTGAGCGACAACGTGGTGGCGGTATTTGACGAAATTGACGCAGGAGTGGGTGGATCCGTCGCTGAACAGATCGGCGACTGTCTCTTCGAGCTCGCTCAACGTCAGCAGGTGATTGTGGTCACGCATCTCGCCTCTATCGCCGCTCGCGCCGATCGACATTTCGTAGTCGAGAAGCGCACGGATTTACTCGAGACCAGCACCACAGTGAGTGAAATCAACTCGGAACAACGCGTCGATGAAATTTCGCGAATGCTCGCCGGCAGTGCTCAAATGCACGAATCGCGAGAATTGGCGCGGCGTCTACTCGAGCGCAGTTGACATCCACCAGGGGTGAGCACGCTCCACTACAATGAAGTCCCGTGGCGATCTCACGTGGCGCATGACCAAATTCGTATTCGTAACCGGCGGTGTTTCCAGTTCGCTCGGTAAGGGCTTAACCGCCTCTTCACTCGGGAGACTCTTAAAGAGTCGCGGACTGCGAGTGACGATGTGCAAACTGGATCCGTACATCAACGTCGATCCGGGCACGATGAACCCCGGCGAGCACGGCGAAGTGTTTGTCACCGACGACGGGGGAGAGACCGACCTCGATCTCGGACACTACGAACGCTTCATTGACGAGTCGCTGAGCAAGATGTCCAACACCACCACCGGCGCGATCTATTCAAACGTCATTGCGAAGGAACGCCGAGGTGACTATCTCGGCAAAACAGTCCAGGTCATTCCCCACGTGACCGACGAGATCAAGGACCGTATCCGCCGACTCGGCGCCCTCGGCGCCGACGTCGTCATTGTGGAGATCGGTGGCACCGTCGGAGACATTGAAATAGTCCCCTTCATTGAGGCCATCCGTCAGTACCGCCGTGACGCCGGGAAAAACAACGTGTGTTACGTCCACTTGACCCTGGTGCCGTATTTGGCTCCCTCGGGCGAACAGAAGACCAAGCCCACCCAGCACTCGGTCACTGAGCTGCGCAGTCGTGGAATTCAGCCCGACATCATCGTGTGCCGCTCCGATCAACCAATCTCGGACACGCTGAAGCGCAAGATCTCACTTCTGTGTGACGTTCCCATTGCTGCTGTCATCTCTGCGGTCGACGCGCCCAGTATTTACGACATTCCCGTCACCTTGCACGAAGAGGGTCTCGACCGCATTGTTTGTGAGACCTTGGACATTGAGGTGGACGAACATCCCATCGACCTCGCCGCGTGGACCGAAGTGGTCAGTCGCGTGCACTCCACTCGACGCCGACTGCGAATTGGTGTCATTGGTAAATACGTCTCGATGCCCGACGCTTATCTTTCGGTCGCTGAGTCGATTCGTCACGCCGGCTTTGCTCACGGGGCCACCACCGATATTGAGTGGATCGACGCCGAGCGAGTACCGAGTGACTACAACGCGGAGTACCTGCGAGCATTTGACGGCATCATTGTCCCGGGCGGATTTGGCGAACGCGGGATTGAAGGAATGATTGCCACCGCCACGATCGCTCGCGAGCTGGAACTGCCGTACCTGGGTATCTGTCTAGGAATGCACGTCCAGGTCATTGAGTATGCGCGCAACGTCCTCGGCTTGCTCGACGCCAACTCCACGGAGTTCAACACCTCCACGTCGGCTCCCGTTATTGCCTTGATGGCCGATCAACTCGATGTGCTCGACAAGGGCGGAACTATGCGTCTCGGCGCGTACCCCGCGATGTTAAAAGCCGATTCGATCGTCGCACAGCTCTACGGCACGACGGTTGTATCCGAACGTCACCGTCACCGCTACGAATTCAACGACCGCTACCGCGAGCAGTTTGAACTGCACGGGCTGTCGTGCTGTGGCAATTCGCCCGATGGACGACTGGTCGAGTTCGTTGAGCTACCGGGGCACCCTTTTTACGTCGGGACCCAGGCCCACCCCGAGTTCAAATCACGACCGGATCGTCCCCACCCGCTCTTTGACGGCTTGGTGGCCGCGGCGGTCAATCGAGCCGAGGGGCGCGAGCCGCACATTATTTCTGAAGAAGCACTGAGCGTCAGTCCTTGAGCGAACCCTTCCGCATCGCGGGAGTAAAGAGGAAACTGGACTCCTACGTTTTTCACGTGGAACAGCGCCACGTGACGGACGGCACCGTCAGTTTTGATCGCGACGTCGTTGTTCACCCCGGCGCTGTCGCCGTGTTGGCAATACGTGACGACGGCGCTGTGGGAATGTTGCGCCAGTACCGAGCAACCTTCGATGACGTGAACTGGGAGTTGCCCGCTGGCACCCGCGACGTCACTGCAGAAGCCCCTGAGGCAACCGCGGCGCGCGAGCTCGAAGAGGAGATGGGCGTACGCGCGGGTACCATTCGCGAGTTATTTCGCTACATGAACTCGCGGGGCTGGACCGATCAGACAACGATTGTTTACGAGGCAACGGATTTAGAGTTTGTCGAGCGTTCGCTACAAGGGCCCGAAGAGGATCGCTCCGTAGTGCACTGGCTCTCCATTGATCAGTTGCGTGATCTCGTCGACTCCGGCGTGCTGATGGAGTCATCTACCTTGATGGCACTGTTGTGGTACTTGCCACGAGTGGGCGCGTGAACGCTCCAGCGGCCATAGCGGAGTATCTCGGTTGGTTGGTTATTGAAAAGGGCCGCAGTCCCGCGACCATTTCGGCCTATCGAAGTGATCTCCACGAATTTTGCCAGTGGCTCGAGACGTCCGCGATTTCCTTTGACGAGGTAAACGCCGGGGTTATTGAGCGCTACGTCGCAAATGAACGAGCGAGCGGGCGCGCGACCAGTTCGGTGAATCGTCGCCTGGCCGCGGTGCGCGGTTTTTTCAACTTCCTCTTCAACGAAGGTGAACTCACGAGCGATCCAACGGCACGGGTGAGCGCCGGACGTCGAGCCAAGACGTTGCCGAAACCCATTAGTGAAGAGCTAATGAGTCGGTTAATTGAGTCGGTGAATGCAACGCAGCCCCGTGACCTGCGCGATCGGGCCCTGCTCGAACTGCTGTACGGAACGGGTGTTCGCGTCAGTGAGGCGGTCGGGGTCCACATTGGTCACGTCGACTTTGACGAAGAACTTATTTTGGTGACGGGTAAGGGCTCTAAGCAGCGCCTCGTTCCAATGGGCAGAGCGCTTCGCTTCGCCCTGCAGCGATATCTGCAGCCTGGCGGTCGAACGTTGCTCGTTAGCGAACTATCCAAGTCGTCACTTTTTCTTAATCACCGGGGATCGGCCCTGACCCGCCAGGGAGTTGACCTCATTATTCACCAACGCGCACTGGCGGCGGGTGTGAGCACTAAAGGGCTGAGCGCTCACGTTTTTCGCCACAGCTGTGCCACGCACATGCTGGAACACGGAGCAGATATTCGTGTGGTCCAAGAACTACTCGGTCACGCGTCCATCGCCACGACCCAGCTCTACACCGCGGTGTCACTTCACTCACTACGGTCCGCCTACGCTGAGGCTCATCCCCGAGCCCACGAACGTGACTGAACTGATCTCATGATTACCTTTCTGCTGCGCATCCTCGCCTTCATTCCCGCCGTGGTACTTCATGAGGTCTCTCACGGCGTGGTGGCCAATCACTACGGCGACGACACCGCTAAGCGAGCGGGGCGACTCACACTCAATCCAATTTCGCACATTGATCCCTTTGGAACAGTTCTGTTACCGGTGATCTTGGCGCTGGGGCACTTCCCGCCCATTGGCTACGCCAAGGCGGTGCCGGTAAATGTTGGGCGTCTCAGAAAACCTCGCAATCAGAGCGTCCTCGTCAGTTTGGCCGGACCTCTCACCAATATTGTGCTGTCTTTTATTGGTTGGGTGGCTCTGTCGATTCTCATTCACCAGGGGGCCGACACCGGTTCCAACTTCGCCACCTTCGTGTTCTACTTCGGAATCATCAACCTGTTCATGGCCGCATTCAATTTGCTTCCCATTCCGCCGTTCGACGGCTCGGCACTGGTCGAGCGACTCGTTCCGCG
>JANXTQ010000026.1 GCA_025352305.1 Actinomycetes bacterium | reverse complement strand
TAGTTCCATAAAGGAGAACAATGAACGATTCAGCGCGCGCGCAAAATCGATGGGTGATTCTGGCGGTGATGTGTCTGTCGGTATTCCTGGTCGTCGTCGATAACACCATTGTCAACGTGGCGTTGCCGGGAATCTCTCAATCGCTCCACGCTTCTAACTCCGCGCTGCAGTGGATTGTGGACGGATACTCGCTGCCTTTCGCGGGACTTCTTCTCGCTGGTGGGGGACTGTCGGATCGTCTGGGCCGCAAGCGCGTCATGCAGATCGGTCTTTTGTTCTTTGGACTCTTCTCGCTCGCCGCGGCGTTTTCCACATCGATTGGGACACTTTTGGCTGCGCGCGCGGCAATGGGTGTCGCAGCGGCCTTCATTTTTCCGGCAACTTTATCGATCTTGACGGTCACCTTCGAAGATCCTCGCGATCGCGCCAAGGCGTTCGGTATCTGGGGAGCGACGTCCGGCTTGGCGGTGGCGTTTGGTCCCGTGGTGGGTGGCGCACTGATAAGTCACTTCTGGTTCGGTTCCATTTTTCTCGTGAACGTGCCCATGGTCGCTATCACTTTGTTTGCCGGCTGGAGATTTATTCCGGAGTCACGCAGTCCCCACGTCAGTCGATTTGATCTCGGCGGACTCGCACTGGGAACAACCGCCATAACGACGCTCGTGTTGGCAATCATCGAGGGCCCGACGTGGGGGTGGCTCTCGGTAAGCACCCTCGGAGTTTTTTCATTGTCGCTGTTACTTTCCGCCCAGTTTGTGCGCTACGAGCTACGCCGCTTTGAGCCGTTGCTCGATGTGCGGGTCTTTAAGATTCCAACATTCTCTGCGGGTGCGGGAGCAATTGCGACGACATTTTTTGGTCTGTTCGGATTCATATTTCTATTGACTCAGTACTTCCAGCTGGTGCGCGGGTACTCCGCGCTGTCGGCGGGAGTACACACCATTCCCTTCGCCGTAACAGCGATGGTCGTGACACCGTTGGGAGCTCTGCTGGCACTGCGATTTGGAGCGCGCCTCGTGGTCAGTAGCGGTCTCGTCATTATGGCGCTGGCGTTGATCTGGGTTGGACTGCAGGGAGCGCACACGGCGTACTTCGGACCGGTCGTTGTTTCCATGATCGTCTTGAGCTTTGGATTTTCCCTCATCACCGCGCCATCAACGGCGGCAGTGATGAGTTCA
Source organism: Actinomycetes bacterium (assembly GCA_025352305.1). Lineage (GTDB taxonomy): Bacteria > Actinomycetota > Acidimicrobiia > Acidimicrobiales > RAAP-2 > RAAP-2. The sequence continues at coordinate 3,334 of JANXTQ010000026.1, read as the reverse complement.
CTGTCGCCCGAGCAGATTGGCGCGGGCGCAGCGGTCAATAACACGACACGTGAGTTGGGCGGAACCATGGGCGTAGCGATTGTTGGTTCAGTATTTTCTTCTCGCTTTTCACCCGGAGTCGCTTCGGCGCTGCACGGCTATCACCTATCGAGTGCCCAGATCGCGGTGGCACAGTCATCTATGAGGTCCGCCTTGGGCACCGTCGCGGCACTTCCCAGCTCGCAGCACGCCGTAGTGACGAGCCACGTGGTGGAGGCCTTTTTGTCCGGCTTTCATCGAGGGTGCTTTGTCGCGGCCGGGGTCGTAGGTGCTGTGTCGGTGGTGACGGCGCTCGCACTGCCTCGTCACGTTCGAAGCACGGAGCGGCTCACGCTCAACGCGGCGCTCGCGCACTAACCTTCGCGCCGTGACGAGCGCTACTGGCTCTGCGACGCCGCCAACGCCGGCCGAGCGGAGTCGAATATGGCCTATCGCGCCGTCGAACGTTGATACTCAACTGCCCCTCGACGGGATTCGCGTCCTGGATCTTTCACGGGTATTAGCGGGACCGCTGTGCGCCATGATCGCTGGCGACCTCGGTGCCGACGTGATCAAAGTCGAGTCACCCGACGGTGACCCTGTGCGGGCCCTTGCGCCCCCGCGCTACGGGGACGACGCGACCTACTTCTTGGCGGTTAATCGACATCGACGAAACGTCGTTGCTGATTTACGCCGGCGCGAGCACGCCGAGGTGATTGAAGAGTTGATATCAGTCGCCGATGCGGTAATCGAGAATTTCCTACCCGCTCAGCGAACTGCCCTCGGTATCGACGCGTGGCGCCAGAAATTTCCCGATCTCGTGTGGGTGTCGGTGACCTCGGCGTCCTCGGGCGGCCCCATTGTTAACCAGCCCACCTTCGACCTGTTGGCTCAAGCTCGTTCGGGCATCATGAGCGTGACCGGAGAGCCCGACGGTGAACCCACGAAAGTAGGAGCGCCGCTGGCCGACGTCGTGACGGGCCTTTACGCGACGATTGGACTACTCAGTGGACTTTTCGCGCGCGCTACTAATCGATCCGGACGCCACTTCGAAGCACCTCTGCTCGAATCAATGATGTCCGCACTCATCAATCAGGCCCAATCCACCCTGGTCAGTGGCGTGGCGCCACGACGCTTGGGCAACGATCACCCGAGCATTACTCCGTACGGTCCCGTTCGAACGCAAGATGGACTGTTACTCATTGCGGTCGGCACGGATGGCCAGTTCGCCAAACTCGTGCGCGCGCTCGATGACCATGAGTTGACGGCGCGTCGCGAATTTGCCACCAATGACGTTCGCGTCACTTTGCGCTCTGAGCTACAACATCTCCTCGATCGCATATTTTCATCGCGCACGACTGCGCAGTGGCTCGATCTGCTCGATGGGTGTGGTGTTCCGATGGCGCCGATTCTCGACGTTGTGCAAGCTCTCGCACAGGAACAAATTGCCAACGGAGATTTTTTGGCCGAAACCGACGCTCCTGCGGGACCGATCACGGTCTTGGCGTCGCCACTGCGTATTGATGGAGCTCGACCGCCGATTCGCAGTGGACCTCGCCAATTGGGTCAAGATAGCGGCGACTTCGGCCTCTAGAGCGACATCGCGGGACCGTCAAACATGTCGATGTTGGCAAACTGATCGACGGGCTTGCGTTTCAGTTTGCTCGGCATCTTGATGGGAGTGCCCAGTGCCACCACGCTGGCCACAGCAAAATTCTCCGGTATGTGGAAAAGTTCTCGTACTTCTGGTTCGTGACGCGTGGCAATCGTGGTCATGACCCCACCGAGGCCGCGCTCTCTCGCGGCGAGAATGATCTGCCACACAAAGGGATAGACCGAAGCGCCTCCGGCGATTTGATAGCGGCCCAAGTCTCGATCGACGGCGGCGAGTACCGAGATGTCGGCACAAACAACTAACAACACGGGAACTTCGTCGAGACGTTCGGCAAAGCCATCCGGCCGCGATAACGCTTCGGCACGGGACCGCTGTTCGCTGGCTCGGAGGCGATCGTCGGCGCTGGCCAGAGGCGAAAAGGGAACGAGCCCGGCCAAATTGTGAGCAATGTAATCGTGCCAGCCGTCTAAATAGAGGTCACGCAGTGCGCGGCGACGAGCTCGGTCATGGACAACAATCACGCGCCAGGACTGGCGGTTGCCGCCGCTCGGTGCAAACCGGGCGTCGTCCAGTATCTCGGCGATGACGTGGTCACTGACGGGCGCGTTAGTAAATTCGCGAACTGAGCCCGTGGAGCGCAGAGCGTCTCTAAGTTCCATGGCGACACCGTAGTGGTCGCGTGACAAGATATTTGTATGCATCGATCCCGACCGGCAGTGATATCCGTGGACGTTCCCGCCAGCGACCACACCGCTGCGACGAAATTTTGGTCCGAGGCTTTGGGGCGCACGTCGCGGCTCGGCACCGTTCATCCGGAGTACGCAGTACTCGGCGACGTCGCCGGTTGGGGAGTGTTGGTGCAGTCAACGGGCGACGCGCAGTCGCGCATACACCTCGATATCCATACCGACGATCTCGCCGGCGAAGTAAAACGTCTCGTAGGACTTGGTGCGACGGTTCACAGTTCAGACAATGACTGGACCGTAATGAGAGATCCCTTCGGCGTCCTGTTCTGTGTCTGTCCCTGCGACTCTGACGACCCGTCGCTGTTGGGTGCAACGCAGTGGGACTAGGCGTCTCGTTGATTAAACAAAACAGTGCCGCCAGCCAGGAGTGCAGCGACGTAGAGCGCTAACACCATGAGGCACACATACGGCGAAAACGTTCCCGGTGCTTGGTTGATCGAGATCATTCCCTCACCCAGGTTGTTAGGTAAATAGCGACTAATGGGGTTGCCCCAGCTCGAGGGAAGAAATTGAACCAATATCGGTATTACCAGGATCATCACCACAAACAGCGAAATCGCTGCCGGCGTGCGCCGAAGTATGAGTCCGAAGCTAAAGCCCATGAGCGCCAACAAACTCAGCAGAACTCCGCAAAGAATGACGCCGCGCAGTGCGCCCGGTGTGGACAGCGTGAACGTGGCGATGTGTCCTTTGAAAATTGCTTGGCCCAAAAGGAACATCGAAAACGAAAGGACTTCCGTCGTCAGAATGATTGCGGTGACGAGAACAATGACCTTGGAAATCACTAAGAGCGTTCGACGAGGGACCGCGGCGAGAGTATTGCGGATTGATCCGGTCGAATACTCCGACGTAATGATCATGGCGCCAATGACGCCCACAACAAATTGAGCAAAGAAATGGCCCGCCAGACTTCTGGTGAGCGGATCAAGATGGTCAGCCCGATCGGGGTGGTGTG
>JANXTQ010000024.1 GCA_025352305.1 Actinomycetes bacterium | reverse complement strand
CCAATCTTCCCACGGCAGCCGTTTCGGCATGCCGTTGTCAACAACCAGCAACTCCGCCTTGGTGTAGATGGCGTCGGCGCGATTGGTGAAGGAGAATTCGAACATTTTGGACTCGGTAATAGCTTCCGTCGGACACGCTTCGACGCACAGGTCACAGTGAATGCAGCGCAGGTAGTTAATTTCGTAGACGTATCCGTAGCGCTCGCCGGGACTGACTGGGTGATCGGGCGGATTGTCTAGTCCACGAACGTAAATACAGTCCGCCGGGCACACGCCCGCACAGAGTTCGCAGCCAATGCACTTTTCCATGCCGTCTTCGTAGCGATTCAGTACGTGACGACCGTGTTGGCGCGGCTGCTTGGGACGCTTGTGCTTGGGATAACTCACCGTCACGGTCGGACGCGCGATGTGTCGAAGGGTGAGGTTGAAGCCACCAAAGAACTGGAGAAATCTATTCAGCATCGGGCCTGGTTTCCTCGCTGAGTCGACGAATCAGTTCGCCCGACACCGGGCGTAGCCCGACGGCCGGCAGAACGGCGTTGGGGCCCTCTTCACGGCTGTGACCAATTTCGAAGGCTCGAGAAAGTCCAATTGAAGCAAAGAGCACGACGGCCAACATACCGAGACCCCAACTGATATTGATGGAAAAGCCCGCCACGACCAACAACCAACCGAGACTGAGCGGAATAAGGACCTTCCAACCAAAACTCATCAACTGGTCGTAACGAAGTCGCGGTAGTGCGGCGCGGAACCAGACGTAACAAAAAGCAAACACGATGGTCTTAGCGAGGAACCACAGGATCGGAAAGACCCAGCGAATATGAGCGATGTTGGGCACCCACCCGGCCGGTCCCCCAAAAAAGAGGGTCACCATGACTGCCGACATGGTGATCGTGTTCATGAACTCGGCGAGAAAGAACAGTGCGAATCGCAGTGAGGAGTACTCGGTATGAAAACCACCGACCAGTTCGCTCTCGGCTTCCACAACGTCAAAAGGTGGCCGGTTGAGTTCCGCGGTGATGGCGATCAGGAACACGATGAAGGGAATAAAGCCGAGGTGAATGAGATTCCAGTGCCAAAATCCGTGACTCTGCTTGGTCACAATGTCGTGGGTCGATAGAGACCCCGTGGCTAAGACCACCGTCACGATGGTCATGCCGAGCGCGGCTTCGTACGAGATCATCTGGGCACTCGCGCGCACCGCCGAGAGCAGTGGGTACTTAGATCCCGACGACCATCCCGCCAACATCACGCCGTAGACCGAGATTCCCGACATCGCGAGTAGCACCAGGATCCCGATCGGCGGATCGGCGACCTGCAACAAGAACGTGTGGTGCGCCACGGTCACGGTTCCACCCACGGGCACAATCGCAAAAGTGATCAACGCGGGAATCAAAGCGAGGTACGGCGCCAATTTAAAAACGAAGCGGTTGGCCTGCGCGGGAACGAGGTCCTCTTTAAAAAATAGTTTGATGCCGTCCGCCAAGGTCTGCAGCAATCCGAAGGGCCCCCAACGTTGCGGTCCAATTCGACTCTGCATATCCGAGATGACCTTGCGCTCGAACCAAATCATCAAGATGACCGCGCCCATGAGCGCGGCAAATGCCACGAGCACCTTGATCGCCACGATGATGAGAACAGCCCAGCTCACTCCGTGTTGGTAGAGCGGATCGAGAGCGAAGACGTGATTCATCGAGATTCCAGTCGAATCTCGGACACGACGTCATCAGCATTGAAAATCATCCCGCCAGCGACGTCAACCCCGTCGTTGCTGAGGGTGTTGAGAAAGATCTCCGCGGTGCCGCGCGTGACGCCGGAGTTCGCCGTGACGGCGAGCTCGAAGTTGCCGCGCGCGGTAACCACTCGCACCACGTCGCCGGTCGTGACGCCGAGTCGATCGAGATCGTACGGATTTGCCTCGACCGTTGTCAGAGCACTCAGTGCGCTGAGTGCGCTCGTGGCACTCACGCCCGCTCCGCGGTCGTACAGGCGCCGGGTCGCCACGACGCGCAGCGAATAAGCATCGGCGAGTGCAATAGATGAGATGCTCGGCGCGAGAACGTCGGCCACCTCAATCGTTGCAACGGAGCGCGGTGGCGTTAACTCGCTCTGCGCCAGCGAACCCGCTCGAGGAGCCAGTCCCACCATGTCCACACTGCGGATGCCCGGATTGGCCATCGGATCGAGAGGACGCTGTACCGAGTTATTCGCCACGCGCCCGACGACCACCCCATCGTTGAAGTCGCCACGCAACACGCTGGCCGCGGGGTACGACGTTGTTGACTCAATGGCCAAACTGGTTGCTTCAATGGAGTCAAGACCGAGCGACTGTCCGAGTGTTTCGGCGAGTTCTGAAGCAATCGCGACATCGTTCCACGCCGAACCGGGAGCGACGACTTTCGCAATAACCGCGCTGACTCGACCTTCGAGGTTGGTGACGGTCCCCGATCGCTCGTGGTTCACCGTGGCGGGAAGGATCACCTCGGCGTAAGCCAGATCCGCCCCACCGTGGCCGGTGACCGCAATGACGTGGCTGCGAGAGAGCGCCCGTTCGCTGAGCGCGCGGTCCGCGACGTTTCCGCGCAGTAGCCCGCCGAGCAGGATGACGGCGCTCTGGTGTTGGTTGGCTAGTGCGCGCAACTGCGAAATGGTTCCTCGACCGCTCGTGGGTACTTCTCGTTCATTTACGCGTGCCTGACTCGCGACAGAGGACCGTCCCGGCAACAACCCCGGTGCCAGTCCCATGTCGAGTGCTCCAAAAACGTTGGATCGACGAAGGGCCGTAACGAACTTCGCCTTCGGAAACGAAACAGCAAAGGTGCGAATCGCGTACTCGACGATGCTCGCTGATTCGGCCCCGTTGGGTCGTCCGACAACGAAAACAACGCCCTCACCCGTGTCACCAATGAGACGGCGCGCTTCGTTGAGGTCGGCCTCGCTGAATCCGGCCCCATTGGGATGAGTACTGAGCGTGGCGTAGGAGTTGTCCTTGACCGACAACGCGCGCGCCACCAAGTGAGCTTCGCCGGGCCGCGTGGGCAGCGACACCCGCGCGAGTGAGCGCAGTGAATTTGAACCGGTGGCGAGTTCAACGATGTTGGTCTGCGCCTTGACGACACTTTCACGCAGTCGCAGAAATAGCACGGGCAGTTCTTCGCGTAGGTCTCCGCTGAGCAGCACCACCGTGCACGCGGCGGCCATTTCATCAATCGTGGCTCGCGGCAAACTCGCTACGAGTGCGCCGTCCAGTCCATCTCCGTACTGCGCATCAATATTGTCGGTGCCGAGTACGTCACGAAGCAGACGTTGCCACGCGAAGGCGCCCTCATTGGTGAGCGCTGCTCCGCCAATGGCTCCCACCCCGTCCGCGCCGTTCGCCGTTGCGTCGCGCAGGATCTGGGCGGTAACGGCGAGCGCTTCACCCCAGCCGACCGCGACGAGTTCGCCGTTTCGTCGCACCATGGGCTCGGTCAAACGCGTGCTCGGGTCCAGTACGTCAAAGGAACTCTGTTCGCCGTCCACGGCGTCAATAACAAAACGGCCCTTGTCGCAGAGCCAACCGTGATTGACCGGGTCCGAGTCAATGCCGAGCACGCGCGTCAGGCGATTTGCCGAGCTCTGCACCGCAATGCGACATCCGACCGAGCACGTGGTGCACGTGCTCTCGACCTGTTCTAAGTCCCACGGTCGCGCGGTAAATCGATAGGGCTTGGCTGTCAGTGCACCGACGGGACAGATCTGCACCGTGTTTCCGGAAAAGACGGAATCGAACGGCTCTGTAGGAAACGGTGCTACCTCGATTTTGTCGCCGCGACCCGCAAAATCAATTGCCGCGTCGCCCGCTACTTCGGCGGCGAAACGCGTGCAGCGAGCACACTGGATGCAGCGTTCACGGTCAAGCAGGACGAGCTCACCAATCGAGATGGGCTTAGCGAAGTGCCGTTTTTCTTCAATGAATCTGGTTTCGCCCGATCCGTGCGTCAAGGTCTGATCCTGTAACGGGCATTCGCCGCCCTTGTCACATACGGGACAGTCGAGGGGGTGATTGGCGAGCAGGAACTCGAGCACTCCGTCTTGAGCTTTTTTCACCTTCTCTGAGTCGGTCGAAATAATCATGCCGTCACTGACCGAGATGTAACAGGCCGGTTGCAGGGTCGCGCCGCGAGGACCGTCCACCTCGACGAGACACATGCGACACATTCCAACCGGCGCCATTCGCGGGTGATAACAAAAACGTGGCACATAGGTTCCTGCGCGCTCCGCCGTTTCAATCAGCAACTCTCCTCGTTCGGCGCTCATGACGCGACCGTCGATGGTCACGCTGACGGTGGTGTTGGAGGGAGTGTTTTCAGCCATGGGTGCATCCATCGTTAACTACGTGAGCGAGAAACTCATCTTTAAACATCGTGATCGCCGAGTGAATCGAAGAAGGAATTGATGAACCCAAAACGCAGATTGTCGTCTGCTGGGGAGGCCAACTCAGTCCCGGAGCGATGTTGTCGCACAGATCGAGCAGCAGATCGAGATCTTCGCGTCGTCCGCCACCGTGCTCGAGACGAAACATGATTCGCTCGAGCCAGCCAGATCCCTCTCGACACGGGGTGCACTGGCCACACGATTCACGAGAAAAGAATTTGGTGATTCGCCACGCCGCGCGAACGGCGCAGGTGGTCTCATCAAAAACAACGACCGATCCTGAACCGAGCATGGATGCCTTTTCGGCGACTTCATCCTGTCCGAGCGCCAGGTCCAAATGCTCCGGACCAAACCACGGTGCCGACACGCCCCCCGGAATGAAGGCCTTGATTGCGCGGTCATCAATAATTCCGTTACCCAGGTCGGGGTCGAATATCAGATCTCGAAAACTGTTCTTGACCATCTCGAGCTCGAACATTGCGGGGTTCTTCACTCGCCCACTGAGCGCAAACAGACGTGTCCCGGTGGAACGTCCGGCGCCCAGTGCGGCGAACGCCGCACCACCGTTTTCAATGATCCACGGCAAGTTGGCCATGGTCTCAACATTGTTGACCACAGTGGGCGCACCGTAAAGACCAATGGCCGCGGGGAAAAAGGGTGGCTTGATTCGCGGGAATCCCCGCTTGCCCTCCAGGGCTTCAATAAGAGCTGTCTCTTCGCCGCAGATGTACGCACCGGCGCCGGGGTGAACCACAATGTCGAGGGAAAATCCCGAATTAAAGATGTTGGCTCCGAGTGCGCCGTGCTCGTAACTCTCGTTCAGCGCCTGTTGAACCCGTTCCAGACCGAGTGCAAACTCGCCGCGCAGAAAGATGAACGCCTGAGTGACCTGCAGCGCGTAAGCCGCGATGGTGACGCCCTCAATGAGTTGGTGCGGATCACGTTCCACTAAGAAGTGGTCCTTGAAAGTCGCCGGCTCGGACTCGTCGCCGTTGATGACGAGATAGCTCACCGGCGCGCGGCGCAGCATCGACCACTTTCGACCAGCCGGAAATCCGGCGCCGCCACGTCCGAGCAGTGAGGCGGCGTCGACTTCAGCGCCGACCGCTTCGGGGTGCATACCCAACGCCTTTTTCAGTCCCTGGTATCCGCCGGTCGCGAGGTAGCGCGACAACGTGAATGAGTCGGCGAACTCACTGCGTGAGCTCACAATTCGTGGGGCGTTAAGAACAGCCATTACTTCGGCTCCGCGGTAGTTCGGGCGTCACGCGCGGCGAGAGCAGTGGATCGCTCGCTGGCTATTTGGGTTCGCGACACACGCAGTCCCCCGACCCGACGAACCCTATTTAGGGTGCCGTGCGGAGGAACTTCATCGCCCCGTCGTCCCTCGCGCAGGTCACTGACGAGCGCGTCGAAACTATCCGGCGTAGTGGTTCGAACGAAGCGATGATTGACCTGTACGCAGGGTGCAATGTTGCAGTCCGCGAGACACTCAGTCTCTTCGAGAGTAAATAGTCCGTCGGGTGACGTAGATCCAACGGCACAACCCAGTCGCTCGCTGGCGTGTTGGAGCAACTCTTGGCCACCCGCCAAGAGACAGGCAATGTTCGTGCAGACGCCCACGACGTACGTGCCGACGGGCTCTAGGTGGAACATGTCGTAAAACGACGCGGTGCCTCGAACTTCGGCGGGGGTTGTTCCCGTTAACTCGGCCACTTCGTCCATACCCTCGGCGCTGAGGTAGCCGTCTTGTTCTTGGACGAGGTGCAGCAGTGGCAACATCGCCGAGCGACGTTGGGGGTAGAGCGCCACCGTCTCTTCGGCGCGCTGGCGCAGTTCGGGGCGAAGGTGACTCATCGGTCCACCTCTCCCATCACCGGGTCCACCGTGGAGATGACCGTGATGGTGTCGCTCATGAGACCACCGCGCATGAGTAGAGGGACTGCTTGAAGGTTGACGAAACTCGGAGCACGCACGTGAATGCGGTACGGCTTGGGTCCCCCGTCACTCACGATGTAACAACCCAGCTCACCTCGAGGGGACTCGACCGCGGAGTACACCTCACCAATGGGTACATGGAATCCCTCGGTGAACAGTTTGAAGTGGTGAATGAGTGCTTCCATTGACTCGTCGATTCGTGCGCGTGGCGGCGGCGTAATTTTTGGATCCTGGGTGCGGTAGTCACCGAGGGGCATTCGCTCAACGCATTGGCGAACAATGCGAATCGATTCGCGAATCTCGTTAAGGCGAATCGCGAAGCGGTCAAAGTTGTCGCCGTATTTTCCGACAATGACGTCGAACTCCACTTCGTCGTACGCGAGGTACGGCATCGAACGTCGTAGGTCCCACGGCACTCCGGTCGAGCGAAGAAGCGGGCCCGTCACGCTGAGTGCGAGGGCCTCTTCCGCGGTCATGGGTGCCACGCCGATCATGCGGTCTCTAAAGATTGGTTGACCTGTTAGTAGTTCGTCGTACTCGAAGGTGCGCGCATAAATCGTGTCGCAGATGACGAGCACGTCGTCCTGCCACCCGTCGGGTAGGTCCGCCGCCACGCCACCGGGTCGTACGTAGTTCAGATTTAGTCGCAGTCCGGCGGTCTTTTCGAAGAACGCGAGGATTAGTTCACGTTCGCGCAGGCCGTAGATCATCATCGAGGTTGATCCGAGGTCCATGCCGTTGGTCGCCATCCACACCAAGTGACTCGATATGCGGTTGATCTCGCTCATCATCATTCGGATCCACACGGCGCGGGTCGGAACCTCAATACCGAGCAACTTTTCTACGGCCATGGAGTACGAGAGCTCGTTGGTGATGGGCGCCAAGTAGTCCATGCGCGTGACGTTGGTCGCGCCCTGAACGTAGGTGAGTTCCTCTCCGGTTTTTTCCATCCCGGTGTGCAGATAGCCAATGACCGGCTTGGTGCGCAGTACCACTTCACCGTCGAGTTCGAGCATCAGTCGCAGCACGCCGTGGGTACTGGGATGTGAGGGACCCATGTTGATAATCATGGTTTCGTCGTCACGACGCTCGATATCGATGCTGCTCGGATCCAACGTACGTCCATCAACGCGCAGCACCGCTCCCACTTCGCGACGAAGCTCGTCGGGCTCAGTAGCGCTACGAAGCTTTAGTTCCTGGGCGCCTTCGGACGTTTCGGCAACGAGCATCTCGTCGCGACTGATCGCGCGTATGGAGTCGGTCATCGCGGACCCGGGGCTTCTTTGAACTGAACCGGAACGCGCCCGACTCCGTAGTCCTTGCGCAGGGGGTGGCCCTCCCAATCTTCCGGCATCAAGATGCGCGTGAGATCGGGGTGATGAAGAAAGATGATCCCGAAGAGGTCGAACGCTTCGCGCTCCATTGCTTCAGTTCCGGGATAGAGGTCAAAGAGGGTCTCGACGGCCGGTTCGTGCTCGCCAACCTGCACGCGAATACGAACTCGTTGCTTGAGCGACAAACTCAGCAGATTGACGACCACTTCGAATCGCTCGGGTACAACGCCGTCGGGCAACTGGCGTCCCGGGTGCGTCAGGTAGTCAACGGCACACAGGTCCGCACACATTTCGAATCCCGAGTCGCGCAGTGACGCGACGAGATCGTGGTACTGCTCGCGAGTGGGAAAACAGGCCACGTGCGCGTCGAGGCCCTCGGCAGTTACGACACCGGCGGGTGCCGTAACGGGCAGTGCAATCACTTGGGAGTTCCCAGTCGAACGGCCACCGGTACTTCGGGCGTCCACGGGCTCGCCTGGCTCGGGCTGACGATCGGACGACCTTCGCTACGACGCTTCATGATTTCGCCGGTTCGAATCTGTTCGTGCAGCGTCAATATGGAGTGAATCAGCGTTTCGGGACTCGGCGGACAGCCCGGGGCGTAGACGTCGACCGGCACAATTTGATCGACACCCTGGACAATGGCGTAGTTATTAAACATTCCGCCGCTGGACGCACAGACGCCCATGGAGATCACCCACTTGGGTTCCATCATCTGGTCGTACACCTGGCGAAGCACGGGAGCCATCTTTTGTGACACTCGTCCCGCCACGATCATGAGGTCGGCTTGGCGCGGTGAGTTACGAAACACCTCCATACCGAATCGCGCGAGGTCGAAGTCCGCTGCGCCGGCGGCCATCATTTCAATCGCGCAACACGCCAGACCGAATGAGGCGGGCCACACCGACGCTCGACGAGCCCAGCGAACCAGATCTTCAATCTGACCCGTCAAAAAGTTATGCGAGAGGTCTTCGAGCGCCACGTACTACGCCGCCTGGTCGCGGCCCGCGGTAATGCGTGCAATGGTCGACGAACTGGTGCGCTCGGGCATACCGAGGGTGTTGCGCTTAACCGGACCCCACGACAGCGCGCCTTCAGAAACCAAGAAAAGTAGCGAGGCAAATACCACGACCGAAAAGACGAGAACTTCAATCAGACCAAAGGATCCGAGTTGGCCAAAGACGACAGCGAAGGGGTACATGAAAACGATTTCGATATCGAAAATGACGAAAATCATCGCGACGAGATAGAAGCGAACGGGGAAGCGCTGTGGGGGCTCAATTTCGGGGACAATCCCGCATTCGTACGGCGCAAGTTTGGCGTCACTGGGACGCTTGTGCGGCGCCAAAAGGGCCGACGCGACAAACGATCCCGACGCAAACAACGCCCCGAGAATGAAGAGTCCCAGTAGGGGGAGATACTGGTCCACGGACATAAGTTCTACCAGACTCGGCGCTGCGTTCAGTCACTGAAACGACTCGCGCGACGTCGCCCGTAGTGTTGATGGGTGCCTGAACAGTCCTCTCTCGTGAACTCGTCGGGACCCTTCGACGTCGTGGTCATTGGCGCCGGTCCAAGCGGGTCCTCCTGCGCCCTGTGGCTCGCTCGAGCGGGCTGGTCGGTCGCGCTGATTGAGAAGAAAACCTTTCCTCGCGAAAAGACCTGTGGCGACGGACTGACCCCACGCTCAGTTCGCCAACTCGCCGACATGGGACTCGAAGCGTCCGTCGCGAGTCACGGACACCGATTCAGTGGTCTGCGGGCCTTCGGCTTCGGAGCCTCCATTGAAATTAAGTGGCCCGACGTCGAGCATTTTCCCAATTACGGCTACACCATCACCCGGTTCAATCTCGATGGACTGGTCGCCGAGGCTGCTCGCGAGGCCGGGGCGACGCTGTTCACTGGCTGCGACGCTCTTGAGCTCATTGAGCCCGGCGAACAGCTACCCGGAGCGTTACGTTCCGCTCGCGGAGTACTGGTAAAAGAAAAGGCCAGCGGACGCACGAGTGAAGTTTTAGGTCGCTACGTCGTCGTGGCCGACGGCCAAAACTCGCGAATTGGTCGAGAGGTCGGCACGCAGCGCAACCGCGATTGGCCGCTCGGCATGGCGCTACGCGGTTACTACACCAGTGATCGTCACGCGGAACCGTGGATTGATTCGCACCTCGATATTCGTACGCCCGATGGCGTCGTGGTGCCCGGCTACGGCTGGATTTTTCCGCTCGGTGATGGTCGCGTCAACGTCGGCGTGGGGCTGTTGTCCACCGACGGGGCCTTTAAGGGGGTCAACACCACCAAACTTCAGGACTACTTCGTCGCTCAAACCGCCGCGGAGTGGGGACTGAACGAGGAGAGTTGTCTCGGAGCTCCGACCGGTGGCCGCTTGCCCATGGGTCTAGCAATTGGTCCTCGCGTCGGACCCAACACCCTCACCATTGGTGACGCCGCCGGAACGGTCAATCCATTTAACGGAGAAGGCATTGCCTACGGGTACGAAACGGGCCGCCTCGCGGCCAGCGTTCTCGGCGAGGCACTGCTCAACAACGACTCGTCGGCACTCGCGCTCTACGAGGAAAAACTTGAAACTGCCTACGGCGACTACTACAAGGTCGCTCGAGCGTTTGTGCGAATTATCTCGGAGCCCAAGATTCTCGCGGCGTGTGTGGGTCTCGGGCTGCGAGTAAAGCCGGTGATGCGCGCACTGTTACCAATCATGTCAAATCTGATGAGCAATGACAGTTCTGGTGCACCCGAACTCGGTTACCGAGCGCTGCGCCAACTCGCGGGCGTCGTGCCCGAAGGAGCCTTCAAACTATTAACCCGCGACCGCACGAGCGGCGCTTAATTCTCCGTCACTCTTCGGTGCGCTAGTCGCGTTGACGCAGTTCGCGCTCGCGCAGTGTGAACGCTTAAGTGGCGCCCGACGGCGCCCGACGAAACAGTCGATCGATCGAAGTTTGGACAAAGCCCGCGCCGAAATACAGCTTTCGAGCAATGTCTGACTCAAAGCCAACCTTGATTCTCTGTGCGCCCTTGTTGGCGAGGCGCTCGAGTCCCGCGGTGACGAGAAGGCGTCCGAGCCCGCGGTTCTGAATGGCATCTTCGACCCGCATGGGCTCTAACAGTCCGACGTGAGTCACGCCATCAAACCAAAACAGTGCGTAGCCCGCGAGTTGGCCCGCGTCGTCGTACAGAGCGAGATCCAGCGTCGGGTCATAAAGCGAGCACTGGCGCAAACGTTCCTGGACCGCGGCGCCATTTCTAGAAATCATCGGATGCGCCCGGTGAGCATCCTCTAGTCGGTCGCGCACGCTAAAGCCGTCACGGGCCACGTACGGCGCTCGTTGATCGGCTTCCATCCACGCGGTGCCGGACTCCTCGTTAGTCAGTTCGAATCCGCTCGCGAGCGCGAAGCGAATTAACTCGTCGTCTCCGGGAACGAGTAACTCCAGAGGGGTGCTGCAGTGTTTTTCGGCCGCCTCCAGAGTTGCCGCCCAGATCATCTCGCGATTCACGCACGACGGAGCGCAGAACGCGTCGACCTGACAACTCGTATCCCATTGAGTCAGTCCCACCGCGGCGACTGGGCCATCGTCGTCGAACCAGACCGGTAGAGCGAGGTCGTCGCTAGAGCGCGGTGTTCTCCACCACCACTGAACGTCCGAGCCCTCCCACATTCCTTTACGGGCAACGCTCAAGCGGGCCCGCTGGAGCACCCTGGTCGTAGCGTCGAGTCGGTCGCGACCAGCTAAAAGTTCACGGCGCCACGTCACGGGTTTCGAGCGTATCGGACCAAATCGTGGTGTAAAAGCCAATGGAGCGCCGCGGCCAAGTTGACAGCGGTCGTCTCGCGCGACAAGGGTGCACGATCATGGCCCGCGCTGCTCAGCCCCATCGGCTACTGCGTCGCGTGAGTGGCGCCGTCAGCGCAGCGATGATTCTGAGCTCAGCCGTGAGTGCGGTTGCGGGCTCCAGCGCAAACGCACCCCTCGTTGCGCCGAGCAACGTGTTGGCGAGCGCCGATGT
This sequence comes from Actinomycetes bacterium, assembly GCA_025352305.1. Taxonomy (GTDB): domain Bacteria; phylum Actinomycetota; class Acidimicrobiia; order Acidimicrobiales; family RAAP-2; genus RAAP-2. Next base: position 138 of record JANXTQ010000024.1, on the reverse strand, counting down.
GGGAGCGATTGACGTGTCGTGGAGTTTTCCCGACGTCAGCGGCACCACATTTCACGTTACGTCTACGCCATCGGGCAAGAGTTGCGTCGTTGTTGGCCGTTCTCGTTGTTCGATTTCAGTAACGGACGTAACGCCGTG
>JANXTQ010000172.1 GCA_025352305.1 Actinomycetes bacterium | reverse complement strand
TGCGCGTCATCACCGAGTTCGTGAACCTGTGCCACGGATCCGCAGATGTCAGTGAAAACAATGGCGCGCATCGCCGGCGCCTCGTAGGCCGTACCAGCTTCGTAGCTCGGCGCCGCACCCATAAATGAGTTCAGCGAGTTGGTCGAGTCCAGTTCGATGACCGACGTCGCGAGCATCCCGTGCGCTTCTCGGTGCACGTCTTCAACCGCCGCTCGATTGGGGCCCTCCGCCAAGCAAAAAAGTGTGCCGTGTTGAGGGTCAAACCAGTAGGTGTGGTAGTGAACGCCGTGTTGACCTTGAGCGTCAAGGTCGCGCAGGTGAGCGAGTGCGACGGCTTCGGCGGACGCGTCCACTTGATCGTGACGATCGAGATACATCGGCATGGCGCGACGATACCCCGTTTACTCAGAAAACGCGGCTTTCCGCTTGACGAAGCGTTTGACTATCGCAATCAGCTACTCACGATCCGTGAAGCGACCGCTTGGTTTCTCACAACACGAGCCGTGGAGGTGCCAATTAATCCCACCGAAAGCAGAACTAAGGTCCCAGTCGTGAACTTCATGGTCCGCACCCGCACCCGTCAGATTCCGACCTTCGGGTGGCGATCGCTCCTGATGACGGGCGTGCTCGGTTCGTTGGCTCTCTCACTGGTTGGCGTAACCGAGGTTGCAGCCACGGTCGCTGCGGGCACGCCGGCTCAGGTTTCGGCGCTCGTTGCTGCTTCAACCAAGATCACGCATTTAAGTTCAGCCATGCAGGCAAAACTTCCAACAGCCTCCGATGACTTCAATTGGGGATCTGCGTGCGCGACTCTGGGTTCCTGTGTTCAGGGCGATGCCACGTCGAGCAAAGTTGTTGTCGTATTCGGCGACTCTCACGCTCTGATGTGGATGCCCGCCATCAATCCCACGGCGTTAGCTCATCACGTAAAAATTCAGCTCATTTGGTTAGGCGGTTGTCCCGCAGCAACGGTCAGTATCTATTACCCGGTGCTCGGTGACCCAGCACGTTGTAATCAGTGGCGCGCATCAACTATTCAGGCGATCAAGAAGATCAATCCCGCTGTCGTTCTGCTCGGCGGACGAGCCTTCGCGCGCTCCTCGCCCACGTCGTTTTTCTCATCCGATCAATGGGCGAGCGGACTCGAGACAACGATCACTGCACTCAAGTCATCGACCACCAAAGTCGGCGTCATTGAAGACACCGTTGGCTTTTCGGCCAAGACGGTGACGTGCCTGTCGACCTATCCGAACGCCGTTCAGAAATGCTCGGCGCAGTGGCCAACCACGAAGGCGCACGGCACTCAGGCGGGAGAGCTAAAGGCCGCGAAAGTCGCCGGAGCCACTTTCATTAAGACCCATCAATGGTTTTGTACGACCTCGTGTTCCATGGTGATCGGCGGATTCTTTCCCTTCGTGGACCAAGACCACGTCAGTACGACGTACTCCGCTTATCTGAGCGCAGTTATGCGTGCGGAACTGAAGCCTCTGTTCTAAACAAGGCGCTCGTTCACTAACGCTTGCGGTGAACGACCTGAATCTCGGTGAAACTAGCGAGTCCCCACGAACCGTTCTCCACGCCGAGCCCACTCCACTTAAATCCGCCGAAAGGCTGATGTGGCGCGAGGGCGAGGTGGGTATTAACCCACGCCGTTCCACATTCGAGCCGAGTTGCCACCTGCGTCGCTCGATCGGCGTCGGCACTCCACACCGAGCCCGAGAGTCCAAAGTGCGTGGCGTTCGCGCGGTCAATGACCTCGTCGAGGTGTCGATAACTAACGACCGGTAGGGCGGGACCAAACTGCTCCTCGTCGACAATGCGTGTGCCGTCACTCAGACCAGTGAGGATCGTTGGTTCAAAGAAGTAACCGGAGCCGTCGACGGCCTTGCCACCCGCGGCCGCCGTTGCGCCCTGATTTAACGCGTCGATCACTAACTCTTTTACCCGCTCGAACTGCGGTCGATTGTTAATCGGTCCGAGTTCGCTGTCCGCGAGCATTCCGTCGCCGACTTTCGCGGCGTTGGCGTGGCTAACGAGCACCTCGACCACTTCATCGTGCAGCGCTTCGGGAACGTAGACCCGCTTGATCGCGCTGCACACCTGGCCGTTGTTGGCAAACGCGGCGTCAAAGAGTGCTTTTCCGACGACGTGAGGATCTGCGTCGTCCAAAATGATGGCCGGATCGTTTCCACCCAGTTCCAACGTCACGCGCTTGAGATCCGGCGCGGCCGAGATAGCGACTTTCTTACCGGTCTGCACCGAACCGGTGAAACTCACCTTTCGAGCCAGGGGGTGTTGGGTCATCCATGCGCCCAATTCGTCACCGCCGCTCACCACATTGAGCACGCCGTCGGGCAGCGCGTCGCGCAGAAGCTCACCCATCTTCAGCGACGACAGCGGAGTAAACGGTGACGGCTTGAGAACAATCGTGTTGCCCGCGAGCAGCGCGGGTGCGATCTTCCAAAAGGCCAGGATCAACGGAAAGTTCCACGGCGTGATGGCGGCCACCACGCCAATGGGTCGTCGCTGAACTTCCACGTACGCGTGTTCGTCATCTTGAATCACTTGCGCAGTGGTGTCCAGATTCGCGTAGTAGTGACACCACAGCGCCGAACCCATTGTCTCAATGGCCGATTGACTGAGGGGCTTACCCTGCTCCGCCGTGATGATGGGATTGAGTACATCGCCGGCGGACATGAGGACCCCGGCCACTTTCAGCAGTGCTTCACGCCGCAGAGCCTCGTCGGTCTTCCATTCGATTTGGGCTTTGGTCGCGGCTTCGAAGGCCGCGTCCAGTTGTTGTTTGGTGCACTGGGGAGCGTGGGCGAACACTTCGCCGGTCGCGGGATTAATGACACCGAAGGTGGCCTCACTCGGCGCCGTTGATCCGCCCACGGTCATCACGTACTCACTCATGGCACTCTCGTTTCTGTTTGACGCCCCAAGGTACTCCGCGACTCGTAATCACGTCGATGGTGCACGATTTCACCGCAACGCGCCCGTATGCTCGCCGGCTATGTCACCGTTCGCTCTCGTGATCTGGCTGGCGGGCGCGTCGTGCGCGTTGGCCTGGGTCGCGTCGCTGCTGACTCGCGACACCAGTTGGGTCGATCGTCTCTGGTCCATTGTCCCGGTGATCTACGTGGGTGTATTCGCGCTCACCGCCCATTTACGCAGTGCCCGACTCGACCTGATGGCGACCTTGGTGCTCGCGTGGGGCATCCGTTTGACCTTTAACTTTGCCCGAAAGGGTGGCTACAGCGGTGTCGAGGACTATCGCTGGGCAGTACTTCGATCGAAAATGAGCGCCGTTCAGTATCAACTGTTCAACCTGTTTTTTATCGTGTTGTATCAAAATGTCATTCTCCTGCTCATCGCGCTGCCCGCCTGGTCGGCGTATCAACACCGCGACCGAGGAGTTAACGGCTTTGATATTGGCCTCGGCGCCCTCTTCATTATTTTCTTGACGCTCGAAACCGTGGCCGACGAACAACAGTGGAAATTTCACCAAGTAAAACACGCGGCGCTCGCCGGCCACGAGGTGTTGGCCTCCCCGTTTTTAACAACGGGGCTGTTTCGTTACTCCCGTCATCCCAACTACTTCTTTGAGATTGCCCAGTGGTGGCTCGTGTATCTCTTTGCGGCGAACGCGGCACACAGCTTTGCTCTGTGGACGGTGGCCGGTCCCGTTCTGCTCACGCTGTTGTTCGTGGGGTCCACTCGCTTCACCGAAAGCATCACCATTTCTAAGTATCCGAACTACGCCAACTACCAAGCCACCACGTCCGCG
>JANXTQ010000143.1 GCA_025352305.1 Actinomycetes bacterium | reverse complement strand
AAACGGAGCGATCTCGGTCATTGCGCTCTCGGAACGTGGAACGATGTTCAACCCCGGTCCGTGTGTGTACATGGAAAAAATTGCGGTTGGCCCCCTCGGGAGAGGCGCTGTCGACATCCGAGCCACCGCGACCGAGAACTTAAAAGAGTTGGCCAAGCGACTCGATAAGAGCGTGCAAGCCCTGGGCGTCGTGATCTTGGACCGCGATCGTCACACGGATTTGATCGCCGAAGTGCGTGAGTCGGGAGCGCGGATTCTCTCCATCACCGATGGCGACGTTGCCGGCGCCATTGCGACCAACTGGCCGAACTCGGGTGCCGACATTCTGCTCGGCATTGGCGGCACCCCCGAAGGCGTGATTGCGGCGGCGGCCCTCAAGGGTCTCGGCGGAGAAATCCAAGCTCGACTGTGGCCGCGCAACGACGCCGAACGCGCTACGGCGATTGCCGCGGGCTACCAACTCGACAAGGTTCTCACGACCGACGATCTCGTCGCCGGCGACAACTGTTTCTTCTCGGCCACCGCAATTACCGACGGGGATTTTCTGCGGGGCGTTCGTTTTCACGACTTCGGCGTCACAACGGAGTCGCTGGTCGTTCGTTCCAAGTCCGGCACCGCACGTCTCGTCGAGACGATTCACCGCCACGACAAATTCACTGATTTCTCCTCTGCGGGCCTATAAAAAACAGCGCCGTCGAGCGCCGCGCCGCATTCGGACGTAGTGTGCCCTTTAGAAGCCGAAACGGCTCGAGCGACGTTGGTCGCTGCGTAAGGGGGTTTGCTTTCATGCATGTCACCACTCTGCTCGACGCGAAAGGTCACGACGTGGCCACCATCTCTCACAGTGCGCTCGTTCGCGATGCGGTGATCGCTATGCACGAGCGTTCGATTGGTGCGCTGGTTGTTACCGGTGCCACTCCTCCACTGGTGGGCATTATTTCTGAGCGCGACGTTGTTCGTCACTTGGCACTTCGCGGGGTAGAAATTTTGCACGCACCGGTGAGCGCGTTGATGTCGGCGTCAGTGACGACGTGCGATCCCACCACGTCGTGCACGACGCTCATGGGCTTGATGACCGAACATCGAATCCGCCACGTTCCGGTGCTCGATAATGGCGAACTAGTCGGACTGGTTTCAATTGGCGACATTGTCAAGGCGCGATTCGACGAGTTGGAACGCGAAAAGCGCGACCTCCTCGATTACGTATCCGCACGCTGAAACTGAATCGCGCAACTCACGCAGGAAACTAACCGCAGAGTTGGTGCTTCGCCGTAGCGGGATCGGACGAAAAACTCATCGTCGTCCATGAGACGGCGTGCAGGAAATTACTCGCGATGGTGCCGAGACTTATTGGCCGGTCGATGTTTCGAAGATACGAGCCGAGTTCTCCACACGTGATGGCACGTTTGGCCGCACGAACCTGCACCGCCGTAACCGGGAAGTAGGTGAAACCGTTAGCTCCTCGGTTAATGGCGACAACGTCACCGACCGATCCAAAGCGCGCCAACTCCCACGACAGCGGTGCGATCTTGTCGTGGCCCGGTCGCACGAAGTGAACAGCCGTGAAATGGCTGCTGATGGGATTGGCCAGAGAGAGTTCGTCAAATACGTACACCGACGGACCCGCGGCGTAGCCCACCTGACCAATCGGTCGTGACGCCGCGATGACGCGGTAGTGACCGAAACGTGGGCGTAAGACCATTACGTGAGGAGTCGAGACGTGAGGATAAAAGAGACTCGGATTTCCTCGCACTAAGAGCACCGTCGTGCCCTTGGCCACGTGCAACGAGAGTTGATGGAGTTCCTCGCCGTAGCGATACCAAATCGATCGAGAGATGTCGTGAATCGACACCGCGTTCGCGGTCAAGGTCAGGGAGTACTCCACAACGCGTTCATCTTTAATTACCAGGTTGGCCGGCGTTCCATCCGTCCATCTCAGGGCGCACAGAGCAACACCACACCACACCAACACGGTGCTCGGTGCAATCCACTGTCGCCACGACCTCTGCGGCGTCCACCAGCACGCCGACATCACCGCAAAGAATCCAGGTAGCAGGAGTCGACCGTGCATGAAGTCGCCACCAATAAAGATGACGTAGCCCACCGACATCACACCCGCCACGACGGGACTGAGAAAAATCAGCGCCTCCGTGCGGCGACCCTGCGCCAGGCGTTGGCGAGTTTGGATCACGAACAGCGTCCCCACGATGCTGAGGGGCAACCACAACCAGTAGTTGCTCTGGAAGTCGTTGAAGTACCTAACGCCCTGGGAGATCCAGGGGCTAAAGGCGCTCTTCACGATGGCGGTATTGGCGACGAGCAAACCAAAGTATCCGATTCGAAAAATCTCGTAGACGACCGTTGGCGCCGCCACGACGACTACGAGCACCCACCAACTCCGTTTCGCTGGCGCGAGAGTCGTGGGCTCAGCGCGACGTCGAAGGACAATAAACGTCGCCGCAAAAATCAGCGTGAAGATCGCCAAGTCGGGGCGAATGAGTGGACCGAGCCCCAAGAAGAGTCCGATCGTGGCGTGGTGGCGAATCTGCTCCGTCGATACAACAATGAGCCACCACGACACCCCCAACCACGCAAACACCATTCCCGTTTCGAGCCCGGAGGTGGAGAACTCCCAGACCACGGCTACGCAGCACAACACGTACAGACCAATGGGCAACGAGAAGCGGTCGTGCTCGCGCCGCAGCAGTCGAAGTCCGGCGCGTTGAGCGAAGTAAAAGCCGATGCCCGTGGAACCAATTCCGAGCACGACCGCACTCCAGTTGAGCGGTAGGAACCACAACACGTAGTGACTGACGACGAGTGCCACGACCCACAGAGGGTTGGTGTACGTCTCGACTCGCTCGCCCGGATTAAAAACGGGCCCGTGGCCCGTCAAGATATTTCGAACGACCCGCAAATCAATAAATGAATCGTCCGACAGCCATCGATATCGCCACGCGCCGATGAGAACAATAACTATGGGCGCGGCCAGTAGCGCCCAGTGAATCCAGCGATCGCGCGACGTACGTTGATGGCGCGCCACAACATCATCCGATTCGATGGTCGTCACGGCATCGGGGCTCGCGGGCCGCTCAGAGTTCCCTGGCACTCCGCGAGTCTCCCATTGTGGAGTGCTGACGGCGTGGCTATCGAACCCTTTATCCATCACTTAGTGCTCGCTATACGATCCGTACCAACATCGCCGTCGCGTGAGGCCAGTGCTACCCTGCGCCGATGTTGAGCGCACGGTCGAACCCAAAACACCTCGCCCTCACAATCAGTGCACACGTGGTAGCGCTGGGCGCGATCAGTTACGTTGCTCTCGCGAACGCGTCACTCGCGGACTACACGCCCGACGAATTTGTCTACGCCAACTGCGGCACGCAGTTGGCTACTACCACGACCTTTTGCAATGCGGGGCACCCGCCGCTGGCCAAGATGTGGTTCGGATTTTTTGAATGGATCTTCGGCAATTCAATTGGGGTGGCTCGTTTAGCCAGCGGCGTCGTCGCCATCGTGACGGCAATCGTCATTTATCTGTTTATTCAACACATCTCTAACTGGAGATTCGCGCTCATTGGCGCGGCTCTGTGGGGACTGTCGCCTCAGTGGGGCTCCAACGGCGTTCACGCAGACCTCGTCGTTCGAATCTCTCGATACGCCTTACTGGAGCCGATGCTGTGCCTGTTCATTGTGTTGTCGCTCTACGCGGGATACCGCTGGGCACACCAGGGATCGGCGCGCTGGGTTCTGCTCTGCGGCGCTAGCTCGGCCGCGACGCTGATGTCCAAGGAGATTGGCTTCGTCGTGGTCCCGCTTCTGCTGGCCGTACCGGCCGTGGCGTGCTGGAGCAAAGCACGTCAACGAATCGCGAGCGATAGTGGCCTCGTGGCCGCCGGATTGATCGCGCCGGTCCTGCTTATTTTTTTGGTCTTCGGTCCCGTCGGTGGATACCACGACTTTGTCTCATTTGCCCATGCCTTGACTCACAACAACGGCCTCGTCGGCGAGTCGGTGTACCGCGGGCACCTGTACAGCCCGCCACCGTGGTGGTTGTCGCTACGTTACGGCGAACTCGGAGTCACCGCACCGATCGCACTCGTGTTACTCGCGGGCGTGGCCCTCGCATTTTCAGTTCGTTCGACGCGTTTTCTCGCGACGTACTGCACCGCGGCCAGCGTGGTCATGGTCGCTGCGCTCATCATCTCATCTCGAGAGATCAATTTTTACTGGCTCGCGTGGGCCCCGCCCTTGTTCATATGCGCAATTGCCGGCTGGTCCGGCGCCGCCACGCTGGACTGGCGACGATGGATCGTGGCACTATCCATCGCGGTGTCGAGCGCTGTGTGCGTGAGCACCATTATCGACGTCGCCACACTGAGCGCCGGCCCCTACCAACGCCTAGGACTGCGGGTGCACTGTGTATCGCCGTGTGTGACCCTGTCGGTGGGGCGCCTATTCATCCCCAGTCTCTACGGCGTTAACACCGTGCAGGGCGTTGCGGGATCCAACGGAGTCCTGATTCAGGGGCTCAACCCTGAGGTCGTTCTCGCGACGAGGGCGCTTCGAAGCGGAGAAATTTTGCCGAACGTGATTATCTTTGACGCGAACTCCGTGGACTATTTACAAGCAGAGCCCCAGTGGGTCGCGATTCGCCGTCAACTGCGTCGCGACGGCTTTCACCGGATCTTTCACTACGAATCGCTCACCGCGTACCAGCGGTGAGCGAGTTCTAGCTCGGCGTTTTGGCCGACTGCGCCAGTCGAAGTTCCGCGCGCGCCAGTGCGTCACGCACCGGGGTCAACGAGTCGTCGTCGCTCTCGTCACTTCTCGAACCGAGCGCGACCTCGGCTGCTTCCTTCGCTGCTTGAGCACGCGCTAGGTCAATGGACGACACAGCCTCGCCGACGCCGGCGAGCACCGTCGCACGCGTGGAGTCACCGTCGGGAGTCACTTGGAAGAATCCGCCGTGGATAAGAAACGCCAGCTCACCTTCCGACGTCTGTACGCGCACCACGCCGGCGACGAGGTCGCCCACCGTGGAGGTGTGATGAGCCAAAATTGTGAACTGACCGTCGCTGGATCGCGCCATGAGCGCCGTGGCCTCGCCGGACCACAGCGCGGCTTCGGGAGTCAGAATCTCCACTTGCAAGGTTCCCGCCACGAATCAGCCGTTCTGAATTTCGTGCGACTTGCGCAGCACG
>JANXTQ010000136.1 GCA_025352305.1 Actinomycetes bacterium | reverse complement strand
CCGGTACCGAGAGTGCGACGTGTTGCTCATTGACGACATTCAGTTCATGGAGACCCGCGGCGACACCTTTCACGAAGAGATCTTTCACACCTACAACGCTCTGCACAGCGACGGTAAGCAGATTGTGCTGACGTCGGACCGTTCTCCGCGCGACTTGGCGGGGATTCAGGATCGATTCCGCAGCCGTCTACTTCAGGGACTGCTCACCGAGATCGACCAGCCCGACCTCGAAACACGCATTGCCATTCTTCGCACCAAGGCCGAGGCCGACCGCGTGCACCTGCCCAACGACGTTGTCGAGTTCATTGCGAATCGCGTGCGTGACAACATTCGAGAGCTCGAGGGCTCCATCACCATGCTGCGCGCCTTTGCGAATCTGCGCCAAGAGCCCATCACGCTCGAACTCGCGAAGAAACACCTCACGAATTTGGGTCAGGAGCAGATTGTTCTCAAACCCGAAACGGTGTTAGCGGCCGTGGCGACTTACTACGGGCTGAGTGTCGCAGAGATCAAGGGCCCCAAGCGTCTACGCCCCCTGGTACACGCACGCCACGTCGCCATGTTCCTAATGCGCGAACTGCTGAGCGACTACTCCTATCCCATGATCGCCAAGATCTTCGACGATCGCAACCACACGACCGTGATCAGCGGCGTCGAAAAGATCAAGGGTCAGCTCACGACGAACACCGAACTGTTCACCCAGGTCAATCACCTGCGTCGTCAACTGCAAGGCGAACTGCGCTAAGGCTGTGGGCAACGTGGCGTGTGGGCTGTGGGTTGGCCGTGTCTCGAAGTGAACTAACGCACATCAAGTGAGGGTTTAGTTCGACTAGTTGAGACAGTTGTGCACACGGCCGTGCAAAAGACCCTCAAAAAACATGCCGTGTGATCAGGCAGTAGGGTCAACAACCCACAACACACACCCCTACTACTAAAAGAATTATCTATATCAACAATCCACGCCGTAACCTCAGATGCCAACGAAGGGGATTCCAATGAAGTTCAAGTCAGAACGCGATCTACTCGTTGACGCGCTGAGCGCTGCGTCGCGAGTCGTCGCCACACGTTCGCCGGGCGCGACGTCCGGGATCCTGCTCGCGTTGTCGGGCAACCAGCTCACCGTCACCGGTACCGACCTCGATCTCACCATTCGAACGACGGTTGACGTCATTGGTTACGAAGACGGCGCCTCGGTGGTACCGGCGCGACTGATTGTGGACGCCGTTCGCTCGTTGGCGTCCGGAGCGGTAACAATTAGTGCCAAAGACGAGACCGTCGAGATCTCTCTCGACCGGGCCAAGTTCTCACTTCGCACCTTCGCCGTCGTTGACTACCCGAAACTCCCCCCAGTACCGGCACCCACCACGTCGCTCAAGTCGGCTGATTTGGTGCACGGCTTGGCGCAGGTTGTCAAGGCCTCCTCGGGTGATGAGGCCCGTCCGCTACTCACCGGAGTGCTCTTTACCTCTCACGAGGGCGAGCTCCGCTTGGTCGCCACTGACTCGTACCGCTTAGCGGTGAGGGATCTTCCCGGCGTGAAAACAATCGTTGAATCTAAGGATCTGTTGGTTCCGGCCAAAGCGCTCGTTGAACTGCAGCGCGCGGCGTCGAGTCTCGAGGCGGACGCCTCAATAGGGGTTTCACTCAGTGACGCGGAGGTCTGTTTCATTGCCGGAACCACGTCGATTGCGTCACGGCTCATCGACGGTAACTACCCGGACTACCGCCAACTGATTCCTACGCAGTACCCGAACTCACTGCGCGTAGCCAAAGACACCTTGTTGACCTCGCTGAAGCGCGCCAAATTGCTCGCGAGTGACGCCACGAGCTCCGTACGTCTCGCGATGAAGGAAAAGGGCGTCGACATTACGACCCAGAGTCACGACAAGGGCGAAGTGACCGACAACGTGGACGGCGACTACACGGGCGAAGAGTTGACCATTGCCTTTAATCCCAACTTCCTCATTGAAGGCATTGAAGCTGCGCCCGGTGACGAAGTCGTGCTCGAGACCAGTGACTCCACGCGCCCGGCGATGGTTCACGGCGTCGACGACACGGACTATCGCTACCTGCTCATGCCCGTTCGCGTGCAGTAAGCGGTATTTCAGTGGGTCTGGCGACCTTGGAGTTGCGTAACTTTCGTTTGTTTGAGCAGTTCACGCTCAGTCCCGATCCGAGCGCGGTAACGGTGTTGCTCTCGGCCAATGGAACGGGCAAGACCTCCGTGTTGGAGGCGGTGTACGCATTGGCGACGGCGTCATCATTTCGAACCGGGTCCGCCGGCGACATGATTCGCAACCTCGAGTCTGTCGCCGAAGTGCACGGAGTCATGGACCACCTGGGTCGTCGAGTGCAAGTCGATCTCACCTTGACGCGAGGAGCACGCAACGTCGTAAAAAAGATGTTGGTCAACGGCCAACGTCCGCGATCGCGAGCGGACCTCGCCGAGAGTTTGCCGGTGACGATCTTTACTCCCGAGGGTGTCGACATGGTGCGCCACGGTCCCGAAGGGCGACGTACTTTTCTCACGACGTTGCTCACCGACGTGGACCTGCGCACCGGAGAACTGGTCGAACGTTTTGAGCGCACGCTGCGACAGCGAAACGCCCATCTACGCGCGCTACAAGGAGAGTGGGTGGCGCCGAGTGCGCGCGACGAACTCGACGTGTGGAGCGCGGACTTTGTCTCAGTTAGTCACGAACTGTTGATTGCGCGACGACGACTGATTGCACCACTATCGGAGTTGGTGGCGAGTTACTACGGCGAACTCGCGGGCGAGAACACTCCCGTTCAGGTGCGTTACGAAACCTCCTGGCACGGTGATCTCGCGACGGCGCTCGCTGCGGCCTACGACGACGACCGTTTTCGCGGTCATACGACCATTGGACCGCACCGTGACGACATGGCGCTCATTTTGGACGGCCGCGACGCTCGACGTCAAGCCAGTCAGGGCGAACAGCGCAGTCTGGCGTTGGCGTTGCGCCTCGCCGGCCACGAGTTGGTGCGTCGTGAGCGCTCCGTTAATCCCCTCCTGTTGCTCGATGACGTCTTTTCCGAACTGGATCCCATGCGTTCGCAGCGACTGCTCTCGCTGTTGCCGCACGGACAAACCTTGGTCACAACGGCGTCGCCGCTGCCGCGCACCATGGAGCCCGCGGTCGTTGTTTCACTCGAAGCGAGAGTCCGGTGAGTCGCTACGAAGATGGACCGCGCGCGCTCGGTGAGTCACTTCGCGCTCTCGCATCGCGGTATAAAAAAGTTGATCTGTTCATCATCGATGAAATCCGCGACCGTTGGGAGTTGATCGTGGGTGACGCACTGGCGTCGCGCTGCACTCCCACACTCGTGCGTGACGGAGTGCTCGTTGTTGAGGTGCCGTCGGGAGCGTTCGCCGAACGACTACGTAGTGAGGAATCGCACATTGTGACGGCACTGAGTGAACTCGGCGAACGAGCTCCGACGGGGCTGCGAATCACCGTAAAAACTCCCTCATAATTGAGGTCAAAACAGGCCCACTACGCGCCGGAAGTTACATGGCATCGGGTAGGATTGAACACGGACAAAGGGGTCACTCCAGCACCCCGTCGTTGCCCAAACTGTTTCATCGAAAGGACTGCTTCGTGCCCGCAAAGACCAAGGGGTCGTCAAGCTACGGAGCCAGTGACATCACCGTTCTTGAAGGACTTGAGCCGGTGCGTGTTCGCCCCGGTATGTACATTGGTTCGACCGGACCGGCGGGGCTTCACCACCTGGTCTGGGAGGTCGTCGATAACGCGATTGACGAGGCCATGGCCGGATTTTGTACCCAGATCGACGTCACCATCTTGAAGGACGGCAGTTGTCGAGTAATCGACGACGGGCGCGGTATTCCTATCGATGAACACCCGAGTTATCCCGGCAAATCGGCCGCCGAAGTTGTTCTCACGACGCTGCACGCGGGAGGCAAATTCGGGGGCGAGGGCTACAAAGTCTCCGGCGGTCTGCACGGCGTGGGTGTCAGTGTTGTTAACGCCCTGTCGACGGTGCTCGACCTAGAAATTGACCGCGAGGGCAAGCGGTACCAACTGATCTTTAAAGACGGCGGCAAGTTACAGGGCAAGATGAAGATGACCGGTGACGCCCCGCGAAACCGAACGGGAACGACGGTGACTTTTTCACCGGATCCCACCATCTTCGAAGAGACTGATTTTCGAACGCAGACGATTCTGGAGCGACTCCAGATCATGGCGTTTTTGAACAAGGGCATTGAAATTCGCTTCGCGGACCAGCGCGAGGGTCGAGAGATGACCGAGACCTATAAGTACTCCGGCGGAATTGTTGATTACGTTCGCCACCTCAACTCATCAAAGGAGTCACTGTTTCGAAAAGTGGGTCACTTTGAAGAGACCGAAGAGACTCAGGAAGTTGAAGTGGCCTTTCAGTGGAATTCGGGATACTACGAATCCATCCACTCTTTCGCCAACGGCATCTCCACTATTGAAGGTGGAATGCACGAAGAAGGCTTTCGCGCCGCACTTACCGGCACCGTCAATAAGTACGCGCGAGCGCACAATCTGCTGAAGGAAAAAGAAGAGAACCTCAAGAGCGAGGACATCCGCGAAGGTCTGACCGCGATTATTGCGGTGCGTCTGCGCGAACCACAGTTCGAGGGCCAGACCAAGGCGAAGCTCGGAAACGTCTCCATGCGCTCGCTGGTCACTAAAGCAACGAACCGCAAACTCGAAGAGTGGATGGAAGAAAACCCTTCCGAAGCGAATCAGATCATCAAGAAGGCGACGCTCGCGGCCCGCGCGCGTATTGCGAGTCAGTCCGCTCGCGATTTGACGCGTCGAAAGAACGCGCTCGATGGCGCGGGTCTACCGGGCAAGTTGGTGGACTGCTCGAGTCGAGATCGTCGCGAGTGCGAGTTATTCATTGTCGAAGGAAACTCCGCCGGGGGATCGGCCAAGGACGCTCGCGATCCACGCGTGCAAGCCATTTTGCCGATCCGCGGAAAGATCCTCAACGTCGAAAAGGCGCGCACCGACAAGATCTTGAAGAACACCGAAATCCAGGCGCTGGTCGCGGCCATTGGCGCCGGCGTAGAAAACGAGTTCGACGTCTCCAAGATTCGCTACGACAAAATCATCCTGTTGGCCGACGCTGACGTCGACGGCAGTCACATTCGCACGCTGCTGCTGACGTTCTTTTTCCGTCAGATGAAGGCACTGGTTGACGAGGGTCACGTGTACGTCGCGCAACCACCTCTGTATTCGACGCTCGTCGGAAAAGAGAAGTTGTATCTAAAGGACGACTCCGCCAAAGCGCTCTACTTGAGCAATCACCCCGATCACAAGAACGACTTTCAACGCCTGAAAGGTCTCGGCGAGATGGACTACGACGAGCTAAAAGAAACAACCATGGACGCCACGCGGCGATCGCTGCTGCAGATCACCGTAGAACAGGCGGCCCTGGCGGACGAGGTCTGCTCGATTCTCATGGGTGACGACGTCCCGCAACGCCGCCACTTCATTCAAACCAACGCGAAAGACGTTCGCTTCCTAGACATCTAGGCAGCGGGAGGAACATGGCACGCAAGAAAAATTCCGGGGGCGACAACGCTACGCCGCTCGACGTAGTGGTGGGTTACATCGAGCCCATTGAGATCAATCTAGAAATGGAGCGGTCCTTCCTCGAGTACTCCATGTCGGTCATTGTCTCGCGCGCGTTACCCGACGTTCGTGACGGGCTGAAGCCCGTTCACCGTCGAATTTTGTACTCGA
>JANXTQ010000133.1 GCA_025352305.1 Actinomycetes bacterium | reverse complement strand
CTCAATAAGTTCATGCAGAAGCTGTGCGCGAGAGATGAGGCAGGAAATCCCCCTTTCCGATTCACGCAATGCCTCTAGCGATTCAGTTGACGGTGAAAACTAGTCGTGACTGCGTCTGAAGATGTCGGTAATGAATGTTCGAGTAAAGGCAAAATGACTCGGCTTAGTTTGATCCTGATCGTGCCATCTTGGATTGAGTCCGACCGTTGTTCGGGCGTTGACAGCGTTACCGATACATACGATTCCGTTCAGGAATAGGACCGTGCCGCCTCGATCAGAGAATTGAGAAGGGCCAAAACCGATTGATGGAACGATGGTGCCAATTAAAGAGATTGGCACGGTGAAACTAAGAAGACGGCGGGTCCGCAAAATTGCCGCTCGATATTCCGGTGATTTGCGTACTTCTTCGAGCAAATCTGGTTCTTCACTATCTTGGTTTACGTCTATCGGCTTGTTCGGCTCAACCTGCTGAACATTGGTAACCGCTGGACGACGGGACCATACGTCTGCATGAATTACAGAACGTAGTTCGCGTTTCTCCGATTTATCGAGATTCCCTCCACTCAGAAATTGAGCTGCAACCGGATGCTCTGCTCCACCGTCGTCTTGGGCACTGATGAGAGAAATGACGAACGTCTTACAAATCAGGTAGATGAATCCAGACCAAACCATGATTGCTAGCCCGGCGGCCAGTCCGCCGCGGGTCACATTGTCTGAATGAATTGCGGATCCGACTACCAAGCCGACAACCCCGACAGCTCAGCCAACCAGAAACACTCGACGAACCCAGATCATGACGCGATCGGGCCGGACCTGGCGAGACTCCTGTATTGCATTTGGAACTGGCTCGCCTATGGGCGGTATCGGAGGATCAAGCATGCCGAGACAATCATGGCTCATGATTCGAACGAACTCTGCACTTCGTGGAAAATTTCAAATGTCGAATGTCGAGTAACTGACAGGCAAACATCGACGAACGCTCAACTGCTCTGAATGAATGATGCCGGCTCCACCGGCTTCGATGAACCTTTACTTTCGGTTCACGTCAGCCAGTAGAACCGGCATCACTTTCGTTTTCTCGCGCTGCGCCACCCAAAGGTACGCAATCAGTCGCGATTAGCGACGACGAGGCGTTAGCCTCGCCGCTAAATCACTGAGGGTTTACGCGCTTGGCGGTCGGTCCCTTGGGACCTTGCTCGGTGTCGAACTCCACTGCCTGACCCTCGACGAGCGTACGACGGCCCGTTCCCTGGATCTCGGAGTAGTGAACGAACACGTCGGGCTGACCGGAGACTTCAATGAATCCGAAGCCCTTTTCGTCGTTAAACCACTTAACTGTTCCTGCGGCCATTGCGGCCTCCTATATGTCTTGGCTCGGCCCATTTGGGCCTTACCGGAGGAACCACAACGGCAACCTCTGCCGCAACCCTAGACGCAAAAGGCGAAATCTCCAAAAAATCTTTTCAGAAGTTGCCCACGGCGTCGAAACGACCCCCAGCGCGCGAAAGGTCTCAATCAGAAGTTAGACAAAGCAGGAGCAACAAACCTGATCAGGCCTTATTTTTTCGTCTGCGTAGCGTGCCGCCTCGATTATCGACGTGCGCGATCGTCACTCCCCGCCCGACAGATCTTCGACTTTGGTTTTTCCCGCCGATACGAACGGCATCATCTCTCGCAGCCGTGAACCCACCTCTTCAATGGGGTGGCGACGACCGGACTCTTTGAGTTCGCGGTAACGCGGGCGACCAATTTCGTTCTCCTTAATCCACTCAGCCGCAAAGCGACCGTCTTGGATTTCGGCGAGGATTTTCTTCATTTCGGCCTTCACGCCGTCGTTGATAATTCGCGATCCGCGAGTGAGGTCCCCGTACTCGGCGGTGTCAGAAATTGAGTAGCGCATGCCGGTGATGCCTTCTTCGTACATGAGGTCCACAATGAGTTTCAGCTCGTGCAAACATTCGAAGTAAGCGCTCTCGGGCTGATAGCCCGCTTCGACCAACGTCTCGTAGCCGGCGCGTACCAGCGCCGTCACGCCGCCGCAGAGAACTGCTTGTTCCCCAAAGAGATCCGTTTCGGTCTCTTCAGTAAACGTTGTCTCAAGTACGCCGGCTCGCGTGGCGCCAATGGCGTGCGCATAAGCCAACGCGAGTTCTTTGGCGTGGCCCGACGGATCCTGATGAACCGCGATGAGCGCGGGCACACCGCCACCTTCGCTGTAGGTGCGGCGCACGAGGTGACCGGGACCCTTCGGCGCCACCATTGCAAC